>SBBF01000061.1 GCA_005240075.1 Nitrospira sp. | reverse complement strand
GGGGGGGGATTATCTTTTGTATAGCCTTCTTGATGCGGTGGTGGATCGTTATTTCGGCGTGTTGGAAAAAATGGGGGAAAAGATTGAATTGTTGGAAGCAAAAATTATCGATGATCCCACCACACAGACTGTGAGGGATATTCACCGCTTGAAGCGGGAGATGATTTTTTTGAGAAAATCGGTTTGGCCCCTTCGTGATGTTTTGAGCGTTGTTTACCGGGCGGAATCAAGACTGGTCAGTGATGCAACCCGGATGTATTTTCGGGATATCTACGACCACATTGTTCAGGTGATCGATGTGATTGAAACCTGCCGCGACATGCTCTCCAGCATGTTGGACATTTATCTGTCAGCTCAAGCAAACCGCCAGAATGAAGTGATGAAAACCTTGACGATTATTGCCACTCTTTTTATGCCGCTGACATTTCTCGTGGGGGTTTACGGCATGAATTTTGATTTCATGCCGGAGCTCCACTGGAAATGGGGATATGCCGGCGTGTGGGGAGTGATGTTGCTCAGTACTCTGGGAATGCTCGTTTATTTTAAACGGAAAAAATGGTTTTAGGGGAGTTCTGTTTCTCCCATCAGATATTTGTCAATCCCCCGGGCGCATTTTCTCCCTTCAGCAATGGCCCAGACAATCAGAGAAGCGCCCCGATGGGAATCTCCCGCCGCAAAAAATCCGGGGATGGATGTCATGAAGTTTTCGTCAACGGTAATACAGCCTCGCGCATCCAGTTTGATACCCATGTTATCCACCAATCCTGCCTTAACCGGTCCGGTAAAACCCATGGCGAGGAGAAGAAGATCAACCTCCATTTCAAACTCACTCCCCGCAATTTCCTTCATCTGGGGAGCCCCGCCGTTGGGGGGATGGGCCCACTCCACACGAACAGCGTGCAATTTTTTCAATACGCCGTTTACTCCTGAAAGTTTTTTTGTCATCACGGCATAATCACGGATCCCTCCTTCGGCATGAGCGGGAGATATGCGGTAAACATAAGGCCATTGCGGCCAAGGGTTATTGACAGAGCGCTGATCGGGAGGGCGCTCCATGATTTCCATCTGATGGATGGAAGCGGCCCCCTGCCGGTGTGCGGTCCCCAGACAGTCAGCTCCGGTATCTCCCCCTCCGAGAATAATTACTTTTTTATCTTTTGCAGTAATGGGATTTTTAATTGGGTCTCCGGCATTGGCTTTATTTTGCTGGGTCAAGTATTCCATGGCTAGATGAACTCCCTTCAAATCTCTCCCCGGCACATTCAGATCACGCGGTTGCATGGCCCCGATGCAAAGGGCCACGGCATCGTATTGTGTCTTAAGTTCCTCCCATGGCAGATCCTGTCCCACCTGGATTCCGGTCTTGAAAACAACCCCTTCGGTTTTCATCTGATTGAGTCGTCTATCGATCCGATGTTTTTCCATTTTAAAGTCGGGAATGCCATAGCGAAGCAATCCCCCGATGCGGTCATCTTTTTCAAAAACAGTAACCCTATGTCCCACCCGCCGCAACTGTTGGGCACAGGCCAGCCCCGCGGGACCAGAGCCGATTACCGCCACTTTTTTTCCTGTTTCTGTTTGCGGAAGCTGAGGGACAACCCATCCCTCGCGGAAGGCCTGATCGATGATATGAAATTCAATGTATTTAATGGTGACCGGCTTGTTGTTGATTCCCAACACACAGGCCCCTTCGCAGGGGGCGGGGCAAAGCATTCCGGTAAATTCCGGAAAATTATTGGTGGCATGCAGGCGATCGATCGCCTCGCGCCAATCGTTTTTGTAAATCAGATCGTTCCATTCCGGAATGTAATTTCCCAACGGGCATCCCTGATTGCAGAAAGGAATGCCGCAATCCATACAACGGGCCCCTTGGGACACAAGTTTGTCTTTGGGAAATTCCTGGTAAATTTCCTTCCAATCGTGGATTCGTTGGGAAATCGGACGTTCAGGCCACCCCTCCCGCTCAATTTCCATGAAACCGGTCACCTTACCCATACATCGCCACCTCTTCCGATACGCCCAGATCTTTCATCTTTTTTCGGACTTCGATCAGCGCTTTTTTATAGTCCTTTGGCATGACTTTGACAAAATTGGCGAGTGCGGTGTTGAAGTCATCAAAGATTTTCTGGGCTACGGTACTGCCGGTGTAACGAATATGGTTTTGAAGGAGGCGCTTGATCAGGGCGATATCTTCCTCTTCCGTCACCGATTCCAGATCGACCATCGACAGGTTGCAATTTTTATCAAACCGGTTTTCCGGATCGTGGACAAAAGCCATTCCTCCACTCATCCCCGCCCCAAAATTGCGCCCGGTTTTCCCCAGCACCAGCACGCGTCCTCCGGTCATGTATTCACAACCATGATCGCCAATCCCTTCAATAACCGCATAAGCCCCGCTGTTGCGAACGCAGAAACGCTCTCCCGCTACTCCCCGAAAGTAGGCCTCACCGGAAGTTGCACCATACAGCGCCACATTCCCGATCAGAATATTGTGTTCCGGAACAAAAGTGGATTTTTGGGGGGGGTAAACAATAATTTTGCCGCCGGACAATCCTTTGCCGACATAATCGTTTGTATCTCCTTCTACAGTCAGGGTTATGCCGCGGGGGACAAACGCTCCAAAACTCTGTCCCGCTGAACCGATGAAATGAATTTGAATTGTCTCTTCCGGTAACCCCTCTCTACCATAGCGCCGGGTAACCTCGCTTCCCAACATGGTGCCGACAGCCCGATTGACGTTTTGAATCGGCATTTCAAACTCAACCGGTTTTTTATTTTCAAGTGCTTGTTTCGATCGTTGAATTAAAGTATTATCGAGCACCCGATCAAGCCCATGGTCCTGCGGACGAATCCGCCGGGTGGCCACCTCCGGCCCCACTTCAGGCCTGTAAAAAATAGGGGAGAGATCGAGTCCTCTTGACTTCCAATGCGCCAGCGCCTTGTTACCGTCGAGCAGATCTGATCGCCCAATCATTTCTTCCACTTTTCTGAATCCCAATTGGGCCATTAACTCCCTTAATTCCTCAGCCACAAAGAAGAAAAAGTTGATGACATGCTCCGGCTGGCCGCTGAATTTTTTGCGCAACTCCGGATCCTGGGTTGCCACGCCGACCGGGCAGGTGTTCAAATGACAAACCCGCATCATGATGCACCCCATGCTGATCAACGGGGCGGTGGAAAAGCCGAATTCCTCCCCCCCCAAAAGGGCTCCAATAGCGACATCTCTTCCGGTCTTTAATTGCCCATCCACTTCGACTGTAATCCGATCGCGAAGGTTGTTGGCTACCAAAATCTGCTGAGTCTCGGCCAGCCCCAGCTCCCAAGGGACGCCGGCATACTTGATGGAAGTCAACGGGCTTGCACCGGTTCCGCCGTCGTGGCCAGAAATCAAAACCAGATCGGCGTGAGCTTTGGCGACACCAGCAGCCACCGTTCCCACTCCCACTTCAGCAACCAACTTAACGCTCACATTCGCTCGTGGATTGGAATTTTTCAGATCAAAGATCAATTGGGCCAGATCTTCGATGGAATAAATATCGTGGTGCGGTGGAGGGGAAATCAGTCCCACTCCCGGTGTGGAAAAACGGACTTTGGCAATCCAAGGATAAACCTTGGGCCCCGGAAGCTGCCCCCCCTCACCCGGTTTGGCCCCTTGGGCAATCTTGATTTGCAGTTCCTGTGCTTGCACCAGATATTCGGAAGTGACGCCAAAACGGCCGGAGGCTACCTGCTTGATGGCGCTGTTCTTGGAATCGCCGTTGGGCAGTTTGATAAACCGCTCAAAATCTTCCCCCCCTTCACCTGTATTGGATTTGCCGCCAATCCGATTCATGGCCACCGCCAGCGTTTCGTGCGCTTCTTTGCTGATGGAGCCGTAAGACATGGCACCGGTCTTGAATCGTTTGACAATCTCACTTGCTGGTTCCACTTCTTCAATTGGAACAGGCGACCTTTTTTTGAATTCCATCAACCCGCGCAGGGTGGAGAGATGCCTGTTTTCATCGTTGACCAGTTTTGAATATTCCTTGAATTCCTTGTAACTGCCGATCCGGGTCGCCTGTTGAAGTTTGGCAACGGTATCCGGGTTGATCATGTGATATTCGCCGTCGCGCCGCCAGAGGTACTGTCCTCCCCATTCCAGATGAGGTTGCCCCCCATGGCGTTTGGGGTAGGCTTTTTGGTGGCGGGAGAGAGTTTCCCGACAAATCTCGCTCAAGCCAATTCCTTGAATGCGCGAAGCGGTATGGGTGAAATACCTGTCAATCACTTCCCGATTGAGGCCGATCGCTTCAAAAATCTGCGCGCCGCGGTAGCTTTGAATGGTGGAAATCCCCATTTTGGACATCACCTTCACAATCCCTTTCTTGACTGCCTTCAGATACCTGGAGACCGCGGTTTTGTGATCGATATTTTCCAGCACCCCATTCACAATCAAGTCGTCCAACGTTTCAAAGGCAAGATAAGGATTAACTGCACCGGCGCCGTAGCCGACCAGAAGAGTAAAATGATGCACCTCGCGCGGCTCACCTGTCTCCACAATCAAACCGACGCGTGTTCTCATTCCCTTTCTGACCAGATAGTGGTGGAGGCCGGCTGTTGCCAGCAAACTGGGAATGGGAGCCATTTTCTCGCTGACTCCCCTGTCGGAGAGAATAATAATCTTGGCCCCTTCGGAAAGGGCATGGCTTGCCTGATAGTAAAGCTCCTCCAAGGCTCTGGCTAACCCCCTTTCTCCGCTGTTAGCCTTGAATAACATCGGAAGAACGATTGATTTAAAACCCTGATACGGCTTTTGAACCAGCTGTTTGAACCGTCCCATCTCTTCGTTGTCGATAATGGGATTGGAGAGTTTGATTTGGTGGCATGATTCCGGTTCGGGATGGAGGAGATTTTTTTCCGGACCGATGGTTGTATCGACTGAAGTGACCAATTCCTCGCGAATGGCGTCCAGCGGTGGATTGGTCACCTGGGCAAAGAGTTGTTTGAAATAGCTGAAGAGATTTTGCGGACGTTCCGATAAAACAGCAAGTGGCGCGTCGTTTCCCATGGAACCGATCGCCTCTTCTCCATTGACTGCCATCGGCTTCATCAACAGATTGACCTCTTCGTTGGTGTAGCCGAAAATGATCTGCCGGCGGGTGACGGTGTCGTGGTCCGGTTCGGGAAGCTTGTCGGCGGAAGGGAGATCGTCCAGTTTGATGCGTTGTTCTTTCAACCAGCGACTGTAAGGTTTTTCCTGGATCAATTGATTTTTTAATTCGGTATCGTCGATGATTCTCCCCTGACTGATATCGACCAGAAACATTTTTCCCGGTTGCAGACGTCCCTTCAACAGAACTTTTTCAGGGGAAACGTTCAAGACCCCCACTTCGGAGGCCATGATCACCAGATCATCTCTGGTGACATAATAGCGCGACGGACGGAGGCCGTTTCTATCCAGAACAGCGCCGACTACCGTGCCATCGGTAAAGGCGATTGAGGCAGGGCCATCCCACGGTTCCATCAGACAGGAATGGTATTCGTAAAAATCTTTTTTCTCTTGCGGCATCGATTCATGGCCGCTCCAGGCCTCCGGGATCATCATCATGACGGCATGAGGGAGCGTTCGCCCTCCCATGACCAGCATTTCCAGGGCATTGTCAAACGTGGCTGAGTCGGAGTTTCCTTCGCGGATGACCGGCAAGACTTTCTTGATTTCATCTCCGAAAATATCCGATTCAAAAAGCGCCTCCCGGGCCCGCATCCAGTTGATGTTTCCGCGGACAGTGTTGATTTCGCCGTTGTGGACAATATAGCGAAAAGGATGCGCCAGCTCCCAGTTGGGAAAGGTGTTGGTTGAAAAACGGGAATGAACCAGCGCCAGTGCGGACACCATCGAAGGATCTTTCAGATCCGGAAAAAAAGGAGTCAACTGCTCTGACATGAGCATTCCCTTGTAGATCAAGGTCTGACAGGAGAGGGAGGGGATATAGAAAGTCGATTGATTTTTGAGTCCTGATTTTCGGATCGCGTTTTCAAAACATTTTCGGATGATAAAGAGACGGCGCTCAAACGCCCAGGGATCGGTTCGATCCGGGCATCCTTGAAGACCGGGTCCTTTGTTTCCCATGCCGATAAAAAACTGTTTCATGACCGGCTGAGCGGCCCGGGCGGTTTTCCCGATCATCGAGTTGTCAAAAGGGAGATCGCGCCATCCCAGGAAAATCTGGTTTTGTTCTCCAACTATTTTTTCCAGAATCTTGATTCCTTCTTCGGCCTCGCGTGCATCTTGCGGCAGACAAAGAGTTCCCGCCCCATACTCTCCTTCAGGAGGGAGTTGGAACCCCCGCTTTTGGCATTCTTTTCGCAGGAACTGGTCGGGAATCTGGATTAAAATTCCGGCTCCATCTCCCGTATTGGTTTCACAGCCGCAAGCCCCCCGGTGTCCCAGATTAATCAAGGCCTGGATCGCCATTTCGATAATCTCATGGGATTTTTTCCCCTTCATATGAACGACGAACCCCACACCACAGGCATCGTGCTCCCATTCGGGGCGGTAGAGCCCCCTCGATTTTAAATTGTCTAACATTTGCTTCCCCCATTTTCTGAGCTAAACGAAAACCATAATCTTAATCTTTTTGGGATTTCAAGAGGTTTGTTGTATGATAGAGTACCATGACCTCCCCTTCTCCGGAAGATATTGAATTGAACGAATGGCTTGCCTCCCTTGATGATGTCATCCAACGAGAGGGGCGTAAGCGGGCTTTGGAAATTTTAAGAAAGCTCTCTCATCATGTGTCTGCGCAGGGAATCCCCCATGCTGGTTTTACAACTCCCTACCTGAATACCATTCCTGCAAAAAATCAGCCCCCCTATCCGGGAGATCAGGCTTTGGAATGGAAGATCCGTTGTGCCATTCGATGGAATGCCATGGCGATGGTTGTCCGCGCCAATCGGGAGGAGGAAGGGATTGGAGGGCATATTTCAACCTATGCTTCAGCCTGCACCCTTTTTGAAGTGGCGTTCAATCATTTTTTAAGAGGGGGGAACAACGGGGGAGGGGACCTGGTTTATTTTCAGGGACATGCCTCTCCCGGTATTTATGCCCGGGCTTTTCTGGAAGGACGAATCACGGAAAATCAACTCAAAAACTTTCGCCGGGAACTCAAAACCGGCGGGGGACTTTCTTCCTACCCTCATCCCCGGCTGATGCCCGATTTTTGGGAGTTTCCCACCGTCTCTATGGGTTTGTCTCCTTTAATGGCCATCTATCAGGCGCGGTTTGGTTGTTATCTGGAAGATCGGGGATTAATCCCAAAAACCGACCGCAAGGTCTGGGCCTTTTTGGGAGATGGAGAAATGGACGAGCCGGAAGCGCTGGGTTCCATCACACTCGCTTCCCGCGAAAAACTGGACAACCTTATTTTTGTGGTGAACTGCAATCTTCAGCGATTGGATGGACCTGTCCGGGGGAATGGAAAAATCATTCAGGAGCTGGAGGCGGTTTTTGCGGGAGCGGGTTGGAACGTTATCAAGGTGATTTGGGGGGGGGACTGGGATTCTCTTTTGGAGAAAGATAGGGAAGGAGTGTTGGTTCGACGCATGGAAGAAGCGGTTGACGGGGACTACCAAAAATATTCGGTGGAGAGCGGCGCCTACATTCGGAATCATTTTTTTGGGAGGGATCCCCGATTGCTGAAACTGGCAGAAAATTTGTCTGACGACCAATTGAGAAGATTACGGCGCGGTGGCCACGAACCGGACAAGGTTTATGCCGCTTATCAGGCAGCGGTGAACCACCGGGGAAGCCCCACTGTTATTTTGGCCAAGACGATCAAGGGATATGGTTTGGGGGAATCGGGGGAGGGGAGAAACATCACGCATCAGCAAAAAAAACTGAACGAAGAGGAATTAAAGAAGTTTCGCGATCGGTTTAAAATTCCGATATCGGATGATCAGGTGGCAGAAGCCCCTTTTTACAAACCTTCCGCCGACTCTCCTGAAATGCGTTATTTGTTGGACCAAAGAAAAAAATTGGGGGGATTTCTTCCTCATCGATGTGTCAAAAGCAGGCCCTTGGCCCCACCATCCGAAAGAATTTTTGAAGAATTTGATGAGGGGACTTCTGTGCGGGAAGTCTCCACCACGATGGTCTTTGTCAGAATTCTCTCCAAGCTTTTAAGGGATCCTGTTTGGGGCAAATTGATTGTCCCGATTGTGCCCGACGAAGCGCGAACCTTTGGCATGGAGGCGCTTTTCCGCCAGTGCGGCATTTACGCGCATGAAGGGCAAAAATATGAGCCGGTCGATTCCAAAAGCCTCCTCTACTACCACGAAGCGCGGGATGGACAGATTCTGGAGGAGGGGATTACGGAAGCGGGTTCCATGGCATCCTTTATTGCGGCAGGGAGCGCCTACGCGACCTATGGCGTCAACACCATCCCTTTTTTTATTTTTTATTCCATGTTTGGTTTTCAGCGGATTGGGGATCTCATTTGGGCGGCTGGTGATCAGCGTTGCCGCGGTTTTCTGCTTGGTGCCACTTCCGGAAGAACAACCCTGGCGGGTGAAGGACTTCAACATCAGGATGGGCAGAGTCATTTGAATGTTTTGGCCTACCCTTCCGTTATGGCCTACGATCCTGCTTTTGCCTATGAACTGGCGGTGATTATTCGTGAGGGGATCCGCCGGATGTATGAGCAAGAAGATGATGTGATTTATTACATCACATTGGGGAATCAAAACTACATTATGCCTCCCGCTCCTTCCGGAATCAAGGAAGGCATTTTAAAGGGAGTTTATTGTTTTAACCGCTCCAAAAAAAAATCCAAAACTAAAGTCCATCTTTTTGGTAGTGGAGCGATCATGACCGAAGTGCTCAAAGCGCGTGATATTCTGGAACAGAAACATTCGATAGCGGTGGATATCTGGAGCCTCACCAGTTTTAAGGCACTTTATGAAGATGGAATTCAGAATCCTCAGAAACCGTATTTGGCAGAATGTCTAAGAGATGAAAAAGGGATTTTTGTTGTCGCCTCCGATTTTGTCAAAGTCCTTCCAGCCTCCCTTTCCCGGTGGTTTCCCCGCCCCCCGATTTGTTTGGGGACGGACGGCTTTGGCTTGAGCGAGAGCCGATCCTCCCTTCGTGATTATTTTGGAGTAAGTGCGGAGAAGATTGTCGAGGCGGTTCTTGGAAAACGTTCTTGACTGAAAAAGAAGACATGTTATGGATCTCTTCCAAGGAGGAAAAAACCATGTCACTTGTCCAGAAAAAAGCTCCCGATTTTGCAACCGATGCGATTGTCGGGGGGGATTTCAAACAAATCAAACTTTCAGATTACCGCGGCAAATGGGTAGTCCTTTATTTCTATCCGCTTGATTTTACCTTTGTCTGCCCGACGGAAATCACCGCCTTTTCAGACCGGATTCAGGATTTCAAAAAATTGGGGGCGGAAGTTTTAGGCTGTTCGATTGATTCCAAGTTTTCACATCTCGCCTGGGTGAATACTCCCCGTAAAGAAGGGGGGCTGGGGAAAATTGAGTATCCGTTATTGGCCGATCTTTCCAAAAAAATTGCTTCCGATTATGGAGTTCTTCTGGATGCCGGTATTGCGTTGCGAGGTCTGTTTATCATTGATCCGGATGGGAACATTGCCTACGAAGTGGTGCATGATTTGGGAATCGGACGGAATGTGGATGAAGTTCTGCGTGTTTTGGAGGCGATTCAGACGGTCAAAAAAACAGGGGAGGTTTGTCCCGCCAACTGGAAGAGCGGCGCTAAAACCATGAAACCTGATCCGCAAAAATCTAAGGAGTATTTTCAAGCGGTGGCGAAATAGCCTCTTTCTTTTTCCAGGCATCCAAGGGGAGATTAACAATCCCCGAAAGATATTCATCCACCAGATAAATTTCGTTTTTCCCTTCTTTTCTCACAAAAGTTGAAAAAAGAGTGGGTCCCTGTTTTCCAACCCTGAGAATTTCTTTCTTCTCCCCCTGGGCATCAAACAGAGTCACCTTTAACCCGCTATTTCCCACTTGAAGTTCGTTTTGTTTGTCCGGATTGGTGGATACCGGCAGGCCCACTTGCAATCCGGTCAGCACCTCGATCATATGAGTGACCTTTTCAGTGTCCGCTTCTTCTCTTTGAGGTGATTTCTTATCTTCATTTTTGGTTTTTTCCGCAATTTTACCTCCTAGCTCTGTTTCCTTTTCGGTCACCCACCATTGATTCTGATTCCCTTTTTCCAGCCTGGTCCCCTTAACAAAGTAGTCAATTTCAATCGCCCCGATCTCTGTGCTTTTCAAATCCGGGAAAAGAGAGAACTTGTTTTCGGGTTCAAAACGGTTGGGCTTTTCAAAAAGGGCAATGAAGAGACCGAGTGCTACAACTATGCAAGTTAAAAAAACGATTTTACGTTTCATAACTGTTTTATTGCCCACTGCCGACGGCGGAGAAGACTTAAAATTAAACCAAATACCACAAAAGCGACCGGTAATCCGATGATATGAACAAATTTGATGATACTGATAGCCGTCGGAGAAGGAAGGATAATCGGCCTGTCCGTTTTGCCCCGCGAGCGGATGCCGATCAGATTTTCCCCCCAACTCACCCAATCAACAGCATTGAGGGGGAGAAGAATATTGGCATCGTGCTCTCCCAGGGTTGAATTTTTGAGCAAAGTGTTGTTGGCCACAACGATAATTTTGGATTTGGTTGCGTTGGAAGAATCAGCATTTTTGGGGGAAGCCATAACCGCCAGAATTTTTTTGCCGGTGTCGGTCGGCTCCCCCAGGTTTTCCAAGACCGCCGGATTTACTTCGGGGGGGCCCTCTTGCAGAAAAGAAGCACTCGAACTTTCGGCGAGCACCTCGTAGTTCCACTCCTGATTTTCACTTTGCAGGATCAAGGAATTGGTCCAGGGAAACATGAGCCCTTCCAGACGCGATGTGATCGGGTTTTGTCGGTTTAACCCTTTTTGATCCACTTTCACGAAGAAGGGGTAGGGGACATGGTACTGCAGATAACCGCTCGAAAAAGCGGCGTAGGAATGGTTTTTGGGATCAATCACCAGAGAGGACGAAAGTTCAATTCCCTTCTTTTTCAACCACTCTTCCAATCCCGTTTGATAAGTTTGGGCCAAAAGCTGACCCGATACTTCCACCCTCCCCGCAAAAATAAGAATGGAAGTTCCCTGTTTGACCCAATCATCCAGAACCTTGACAAAAGTATTTGAAAGCTGATGCGGCTCGATGACAAGAAGGGCGGAGAATTTTTCTTTGCCCACATCGGGGGAATCCGAGTCAATTTTTTCAACGATAAACTGTTTTGTAAGAAAATCTTCAAGGAAAGAATAAGAACCCTGTTGTCCTGGCATTTCCCCTTCTTCTGGAAGCACAAGACCCAACCGGGGGAGTTCTTTGGTTGTCAGCTTTAAGAGGGCAGAGGTGAGATTGTATTCCAGTTGCCCCAGATCAGCGACAACGGGAATGACCTCTTTTTTATCAAGGTAAGTAATCGCAAGCCCCAGATAAACTTTTCTCACCTCCCGTTTGTCTTTGGCAATCACATCCAGCTGCAAAGGGGGGATTCCCATCATTTGGGCTTCCTGTTCGGTTTGGGTGGAAAGTTCCGGAATGACTCTTTGAATATCGATCTTGCCGTTTGAAGCCCGTTGGTATTCGTCCAGAAGATCAAGAATTCCCTGTGCCAGGGCATTGAGGCTTACGGGAACATCCTGACTCATGTAGAGCTTGATGATCATGCGGTCTTCCAAACCGTTCACTGTTTTTCGCGTCGCGTCAGCCAGCGTGTATTCTCTGTCTTCTGTCAAATCAGACCGGACAAAATGGCGTGAAGAGATCAAGTTGATGAAAAGAAGAACCAGAGCAACCAGTCCCACAAGGACAGTTGCTTGAATGGCCGATTTTTTTTTGCTGGTTACCTCCATTGTCTGCTCTCCAACTGGATCAAGTTAAGATAAAGAAAAAATCCGGTGACGCTCAGATAATAAAGAATGTCACGCGTATCGATCACACCGCGGGTAATGCTCTGAAAATGGGTCGAAAGACTGATATACGATAAAAGCGGTTTGAAAAAAGAGGGGAGATAATTGATGATCACCTGTTCGCCCAGGAGGTAGAAGAGAAAAAGGACAACAGTGGGAATCACATAGGCAATGATCTGATTTTCGGTCAGCGATGAGAAATAAAGTCCGGCGCTTAAGCAGGCCGAGCCGAGCAAGAACAGCCCCAAATAACCGCCGATGACCGGCCCCGGGTCCAGATCTCCCAAAAATGAAACCGTGATGCAGACGGGAAGAGTCAAAAGAAGGATCGTCAAAAGAACAAAGACGGAAGAAAGAAATTTTCCCAGAACGACAGAATGATCGGTGAGCGGCAGAGTCAAGAGAGTCTCCAGGGTTCCCAGTTTTTTTTCCTCCGCCCATTTGCTCATGGTAATGGAAGGGAGAAAAATCAGGAAAAGGATCGGAACCCAGGAAAAAAAGAAGCGGAGGGTCGCCTGCCCCAGCGGAAAAAAATTGGCGAAAAAAATCCAGAAGGTTAAAAAAAGAAAAACGGCGGTGAAAACATAAGCGATGGGGGAATAGAAAAACTCGCGATATTCTTTTTTGGCGATGGTGATCATGGGGTTCATTGGGTTAATTTTTTAAAAACCTCTTCGAGGGTCGCCTCTTCCCGGCGTAATTCAGTTAACCCCCATTTTTGGGCGACGCACAGTTTAAAAATTTCTTCGCTCAGATTATTTTTTGAATCAAGAGCAATTTGAAAATGAATGACACCATTGACTGTGGAAATTTTGTTCGAGTCTTTATAAAACGGAAGGGTTTTTAATCCATCCCTTATCACATTTTCCTCCCCTCGAATGCCGACAAAATAAACAGGCGCTCCATGGGTTTTGTGGATCAATTCCTGGGGGGTTCCCTGTCCCGCTATTTTTCCGTCAGATATAATAATGACGCGGGTGCAGGTTTGTTCCACTTCGGATAAAATGTGGGTGGACAAGAGGATTGTTTTGGATTTTCCGATCTGCCGGATTAAGTTTCTGATCTCCACAATCTGGTTGGGGTCCAATCCTACGGTTGGTTCATCCAGAATCAAGACTTCCGGATCATGAAGGAGCGCCTGGGCCAGTCCGGTCCGCTGACGAAACCCCTTCGATAACGTCGAAATTTTTTTGCCGACTGCGTTTCCCAATCCACAAATAGCCACAACTTCTTTGAGTCTCTTTTTAAGGAGATCTCCTGAAAGTTTTCTTAAAGCTCCGATGTATTTCAGATAATCGGTGACTTCCATGTCGCCGTAGAGAGGGGTCGCTTCGGGGAGGTAACCCATTTTTTGGCGAGCGAGCAGACTGTGAGCCGACACATTGTGTCCGGCGACGGTACACTCTCCTTCAGAGGGGGGAATAAAGCCGGTTAAAATCCGCATGGTGGTGGTTTTTCCGGCTCCGTTGGGGCCCAAAAAACCGACTACTTCCCCCTTATCGAGGCTGAAGCTGATTTGATCGAGTGCCCGAAAAGTTCCGTACCATTTTGTGACTCCTTTGACTTCTATCATTTCTTTTTGTTGTTGCCTGAAGTCAGGCGAAGATAAGTTTTAACCAACTGATGTTGCGGTTGGGTTTTGGCCAGTTTTTCCCAGACGGAGCGCGCCTCCTTTTTTTTCCCCAGAGAATAAAAAGTAACTCCCATTTGAATGTGGGCATCCGTGAAGGAGGGTTTCTCTTTGATGATTTTTTGAAATTCCTTCAGGGCCGTTTGTTTGTCCCCCTTTTCGCGCAGGCAGATCCCCTTTTTGGTCCGGATGTCATGAAAATGGGGGGCCAGTTGCAGCGCTCTTTCGTACTCGCCCACCGCCGCTTCATACAAGCCAACCCCCCGGTACATATCCCCCACCTCCGCATGTTTGTTGGCCAGCTTGGCCTTGATGAAAGGATCGATCTTATCGGAACTTTTGCTGGTTTCTTTTTTAAATTTTCCGACCAGCTCTTTGGAGTGTTTGTATTCCCCCAGGTCATTATACAAAACGCTCAAATTCAGCATCGCTTCCGTGTAATGGGGATTGATGGAGAGCGCTTTTTTGAAATTTTGGATGGCTTGATTGAATTCGCCGGTTTGGTGGTAGATAATGCCGAGCATATTATAGATGTCAGCAAACTCATGCCGGTTGGCAATCACCTTCAAAAAGAGCGATTCCGCTTTTTTGTAGGCTTGATTTTTGAAAAAATCTTTTCCCTGGTCGATCCAATAGCGTATGTCAGGTTCCATGATATACCTTCCCGCTCGTTCTTTACTTTATATCGGGGGCTTTGCCGCTGGCGCCCCCGAACCCCCCTTGATTCGCTCAGCGCAGAATAAATCTGACGCTTCGCTCATAACCGGGTTCCATCACTCGCGATGAAAGGGGCCCCCGGGCTCAGAACGGGTTATTTCTACTTCGCAAAGCTGATGGCTTTGCTACGCGGCCAAGCCAAGCTTGGCCTTGTAGGCCCGATTCTTCCTCAAATGGCGTTCGAGTGTCTCAAGTGCGTCCTTTGGCTTTTTTTAGCCAGGAACTCTGCGGGTAACGTTCCTCAAAAAAACTTAACGCCTTTTGCGCCTGCTCTTTCAAGTTCAATTTATTATAAGCAACCACCGCATAGTACAAACTCTTTTCGTCAAAGCCAAGTCCTGGATAGTGGTTGACCACCTCCACAAAACGGGGGATGGAAGCGCGGTATTCGCCATATTTATAATAAAAACGGCCAATGTAAAAGTTTTTCTTCGCCTGTTTGGTTCTGGCCTGACGATACAGTTCGGAACCCAGACGATGGTAGGGGGAGTTGGGAAAAAAGTTGACCAGGTATTCCAGGTTCTTGACCGCCAAATCAAGATATTGCTGATCGCGGCCGATTTTTTTCGGGACTTCATTCAGGTAGCTCAGCCCCCCCTTGTAGTAAGCGTAGTCACTTTTAGGATGGGAGGGATGTTCTTCCAGGAAAGCCCGGTAACTTTCTCCCGCCAGCAAATAGTCCTTGTCGCGAAAATAACTGTCGGCAATCAACAGATCGGCTTCTGCGGACGCCTCGGATCCAGGATGCCGGCTTTTGAAAGCCTCCAGACAGTTGATGGTTTCTTCGTATTTCTTCTTGTTGGCGAGCTGAAGGCAGTAGTTGAGCTCCGAGGAGGCTCCTGATTTGGGAGGAAGCATGGTTCCCCCGCCGCACGCGGAGAGTGTGAAAAAAAAGCTGATTGTTATTAAAATGAATTGTTTCACTTTTACACAACAATCTCGGATGCCATCTGAAGTAGAACTAACCCGTTCTAAGCCTGGGGGCTTGCTTCATCGTCAGCCGAAGGCTGACGGGAAGCTATCCGATGTCGGGATGACTGGATTTGAACCAGCGACCTTTCGGTCCCGAACCGAACGCTCTAGCCAGGCTGAGCTACATCCCGTAATCCAATCCAGGGATTAAACCATATAGGGTTTTATGTCTCTTGCTCAAGCTAAATTTTCAGTTTTCAAGAGTGAATAAACCGCTCAATTTTTTTAAGGTTGTCCAACGATAAACCGATAAACCGAACTCCAACCCCCGGAGGGCGTTTTTTCTTGCGTCGGCCGGGCCCCCTTTTTTCCCGGCTCATCCGAGCCACCTCTCCGGTAATCCTTAAAGGTTCGTCCCCTTCATAGAGGGAGAATTTCAGAAAAACTTTGGTATGTTCCTTCAGCGGAATATCGCTCTCAATAAAAATCCCCGACAAACTGATATCTGTCGACAAAAAATACAAAAATTCCTCGTTGAATTCATCTTCAAACACCACGCGGGTTCGAAGATTTTTACGAGGCGAAATCCGCTGTTCTTTGGTGGTGGCGGTCATGATTTCAAACGACTCCAAACGATCTGGACCAGTTCCGAGGGGAGAAATGGTTTGATATAGCAATGGTGAAACCAGTTTTTTCCCCAATCTTCCTGCCTGTTTTCAGCATGATGGGGCAAAATTAAAATTCGTTTGGCCTGAGCGAAGGGGCGCAGTTTAAGAAGGAGGGGCATTGTTTGCGTCAGGTCGTCCTGATTCTTGAAACAATTTTGATCGATTACCATCAGATGAACCGCTTTTCCTTTTTTGGTAAAACCTAAAGCCTCGTCCAGATTATCCAGACAGCACACATTGATTTTCGCTGCCAAACGGCTCAAAACGGTTTTGAACAAATTTTGTGAGAGCTGGGATGATGAAATAAATAGAATCTCTCTCATTCGCCAAAAAGTAACACAATAAAACTTGACTAACAAGCCGACTTTTTATACTAACTTAGCCTCATTATCGAGCATTTCAGATCTTTTTGTCGTTAAATATCAAGGAGGAACAAAACAGATGAAGCGATTTTCAGTTATTTTAGGGATTGGAATCTTGACCATCATGTTGGGGGGTGTTGGCTGCCAGAATAAAAAAGGGCCTTCGACCGCTAGCGGGTTAAACCGGATCCATTTTGATTTTGACAGAGCGTCCATTCGGCCAGACATGATCCGGGTGATGGATGGCAACTCCCATTATCTGAAGAGCCACAAAAATCTCAAAGTAATGATCGAAGGGCATTGCGACGAGCGGGGGACCAACGAATACAACATTGCTTTGGGAGACCGCCGGGCGCAGACCGCCTATGATTATCTGACAGCCAAAGGAATCAGCCCCAGCCGGTTGAAGACAGTCAGTTATGGGGAAGAAAAGCCGTTGGAAAAAGGAAGTTCCGAAGCGGCTTGGTATAGGAATCGTCGTGCTGAGTTTGTGAGAGACTAATAAGGAGGGGGTCATGATGAAGCATAAGAAAGAACTGTTTTTGATGATTGTCTTGGTGTTGGTGGCGTCCGGTTGCCAAAACAAAAAAGGCCCCACCACTTCAGGGCCGATAGGGGCTCCCATCAAGGGGCTTAAAACGGTTTATTTCGATTTCGACAGATCCAATATCAGGGACGATCAAATAACCACTCTTCAGGGGAATTCCGATTTTATGAAATCCAACTCGTCCGTCCGGGTGGTGATTGAAGGGCATTGCGACGAGCGGGGGACCAACGAATACAACATGGCCTTGGGCGATCGGCGTGCCCGTTCTTCCAAAGAGTATCTTGTCAATTTGGGCATTGATCCCAACCGGATGAATACCATCAGTTACGGGGAGGAGAGGCCGCTGGCAACCTGCCACGACGAGTCTTGCTGGTGGCAAAATCGACGAGCCGATTTCGTCAAGTAATTTTTCTTTTCATCATCCATGACGCGTTATTTTTATCTTTTCATTTTTTTTCTTTTGTTTCCTCTTTCCCTTTCTGCTGGCTCTTTAAAAGAGCTTGAAGAGCAATTGGCCGCCTTTAAACGGACTTACGATGCCCAGTCAGGCAATGTGGCGCGGTCGTTAAATCAGATCCAGGAAATGGCCGCGGAGTTTCAGGGGTTGAATGGCCGGATTGATCAGAGTCTCCATGAAAATTCCAACCAGGCCAAACTGATTGAAGACAACCAAAAACGGCTGGCACTTCTTGAAGACAAGATTTCCATTCTTTCCAAACAACTGGAGGAAATCAAAACAGCTGGCCTTCTTCCCCCGGAGCAGGTCAAGAATTTAAAGGAATTCCAGGACTACGAAAAGGCTTTAAGTTTGTTAAATGCGCAGGATTTTAAAGGAGCGGCCCAGGGTTTAAGGCAATTTTTGGCGGCCAATCCGAAAAGTGTGATTGCGGAAAATGCCCAGTATTGGATTGGGGAAGCGCACTACGCGATGAGGGATTTTCCGGCCGCCGTGTCGGAATTCCAGAAAGTCGTTCAAAAATATCCGACAGGGTCCAAGGCGGCCGCGGCTCTTTTAAAACAGGGTTTTGCTTTTTTTGAAATGCAATCGTTTGAAGATTCTCACGCCTTCTTGACCAAGGTGGTGGCGAAATACCCGAATAGCGTTGAGGCAGCTTACGCTCGCGATCGGCTTAAAACCATTGACGAACTTTTACAGACAAAAGCCCGTGAAATGATGGAACAGAAGGAACATCAGTGATTCATAACTACTCAGCTCATCAGTTAATAGCGAGCGAGTATGAGCCGGATCGGATTTATTCCGTCCGGCTTAACGGAGCAAGCGATTGTATCTCGGCAAAACAGATGGGGGTGTCAGAGGGAGAGCGGTATCTCCCCCTGAGTAGAAATGATTTTAGGGATTGATACCTCTTGCGATGAAACCTCCATCGCCGTTCTGGAACCCCCCCAAAAAATTCTTTCAAACATTGTCTCCTCTCAGGTAAAGCTTCACCAATCCTATGGAGGGATTGTTCCGGAATTAGCCTCCCGCGCTCACCTTGAAAATTTGAACGTTGTTCTCGATGAAGCTTTGACTCAAGCGAACATCTCTCTTCACGACTTAACCGGCATCGCGGTGACAACGGCCCCCGGCTTGATTGGGTGCCTGTTGACCGGCTTGTCTTTTGCCAAGGCGCTTGGCTTTTCGCTAAAAATTCCGCTGACAACCGTTCATCATTTAAAAGCCCATCTTTTTTCTCCTTTTCTGGAAAAGAAAGGAACAATGGGTCCTGTCCTTGTCTCCCCCTCCGGCTCGGCCACCCATTGTTCCAGCGAATTAGAAAAGGATGATTTTTTTCCTTTTCTCGGGCTGGTTGTTTCCGGAGGGCATACGGCGTTATATTATGTAAAAAATTTTGATGAAGTGGAGTGTTTGGGAGAAACCGTTGATGATGCAGCTGGCGAGGCGTTTGACAAAGTGGCCAAGCTTTTGGGGCTTGGTTTTCCGGGGGGGCCGGTGATTGATCGATTGAGTCGTGACGGAAATCGCGATGCTTTTTCTTTCACTCGGGCCAGGGTTAAAAAAGGGCTCTTCTATTTCAGTTTTAGCGGACTTAAAACCGCGGTTTCTTTTTTGGTCAAAGAAAAAAAAGCTCAAAATTTTTTGTCTGATCAATTAGTCCGGGATATTTCAGCCTCTTTTCAAAATGAAGTCGTCGAGACATTGATTGAAAAAATAAGGCTTGCGATCAAGTCATATCCTGTAAAAGGAATTTTGGTGAGTGGCGGTGTGGCGGCCAACTCCAGACTGAGAGAACGATTGGAAGAATTGTCTCAGGAAGTCCAACTCCCCTGTTTGATTCCGAGTCTTTTGTTGTGTACCGATAATGGCGGAATGGTGGCTTATGTGGGAGCCAGGCAGTTAGAACAGGGGAAGGTGGCCCCTTTGGATTGCAATGCGTATGCGTCGGCTCCGATGTGGTAGAAAGTCAAAATGAACACGAAAAGAAGTCTCGGACAGAATTTTTTGGTTGATCCGAATTACAAAAAAAAAATTCTTTTGGCGGTTCAAGCCGTTTCTCACGACAAAATCCTTGAGATTGGCCCCGGAAAGGGCGCCCTGACAGGTCTCCTTGCGGAACTTGGTGTCCCTTTGGGAGTGATCGAAAAAGATGCCAGACTTGCTCCCCTTCTGAAAAACCGCTTTCCCGACATTCAGGTAATCCAGGGGGATTTTTTAAAGAAAGAGCTGAGCTCTTTTTTAGGGGAACCAGGCCATGACATTCTGGTTGTCGGCAATCTCCCCTACAATGCCGCTTCTCCCATCTTAATCCGGCTTTTGAAACATCGGGGCTATTTTAATCATTTATTTTTGATGTTTCAGCGGGAAGTGGCCCGTCGGATAGTCGCCCAACCGGGAACAAAGGAATATGGTTTGCTGACTGTCTGGGCGCAGGCCTATACAATACCCCACATTTTGTTTGATCTCCCCCCTTCCGTTTTCAGGCCCAAACCAAAAATTTATTCTTCTTTTGTCTCTTTTTCTTTTAGAAAAAAACCGCTTATTGATGATCCAAGCGCCCCTGCTTTTTTTCAATTTGCGAGCCTCCTCTTCCAGCATCGCAGAAAAACAATTTTATCCACGCTCAAAATAAATCTGGGGAAGGGTCGAATTTCAAAAATTGATTTTCCCTTGAACCCTCAGACAAGAGGGGAGGATTTGCCGGTTGAATCATTGGTGGCTTTTTTTCGGCACTTAAGTTGTTAAAGAATTCAGGACATGTTTTTTTCCTTCTCCAAATACTGCCGATAGAGTTCCTGGGTTCTGTTCGTTAAAGGCCCCGGTTTTCCGTGACTGATTTTTTTATCCCCTAATTGAGTGACTGGCATGACCTCCAAGGTGGAACCGGTGATAAAAATCTCATCGGCTTGTTGCAGTTCCTCGGTTTTGGCAAAAGTTTCCTTGAAGGGGATTTTTTCATTTTTGAAAATTTCAAACAGCACGTCGCGGGTGATGCCATTTAAAAGTCCTGCGTTGACATGGGGAGTGAAAATCATTTCATTTTTGACCCAAAAAATATTGGCCGAAGAAGTTTCGGTCACAAAACCATCAGCGTTGAGCAAGATGCCGTCAAAACAGTCCCGTTCCATGAACTCCCGGCGCGCCATGATTTTTGGAAGGGTATTCGTGGTTTTCATGTTGGATACGGGTGAAGGATCATTGTTTACGGAATGAATCACGCATAACATGACTCCCGTTTTGTAATCCTTAACCGGCCAGGGAACGAAAGACTCCGCCAGAATCACAAGATTCATGGTCATCTGGTCCGTTGGAAGTTGAGGTCTCATTCCCTGGTTGGTTCCCGACAGAATAATTTTTATCCGGGCATCTTTCAGGCGATTGATTTCAAGAAGATCCAGGACCCCCTTTTTAATTGTTGCTGGATCAGGATAAGGGAGCCCCAGAAATGCAGTCGACCATTCCATTCGTTTGAGATGACGGTCCAAAAAAGGGAGAGTGCCGTTATAGGAGCGCAATGTCTCGAAGAGCCCTTCGCCAAAAAGGTAACTCCGGTCGAAGACGGAAATTTTTGCCTCCTTTTCATCAACGATTTCTCCATTCAGATAAATTTTCATAATGATTTGATCATCCCCTCCGTCTTGGCCATCATTTCTTCATACTCCGCTTCCGGATCCGAATCGATGACAATGCCTCCTCCCGCATGGAAGGTCACGTTTTGTCCGCGTCGGGTCAATGTCCGAATCGGCATGTTAAACTGGGCTGTTCCATTCAAACCGATAGTGCCCATGGCTCCTGTATAGACGGATCGGGGGCATTCTTCAAGTTCGCGGATAATTTCCATGGCTCTGATCTTGGGAGCGCCTGTTACCGATCCTCCTGGGAATAACGCCTTCAAGGCATCTGCGGCATTTAGGTTTTTTTTCAGTTTGCCCCGGACGGTGGCCACCAGATGATGAACCTGCGCGAAACTTTCAACCGAAAAAAGGGGGTCCACATGGATGGAACCTGTTTCACACACTTTCCCCAAATCATGCCGTTCCAAATCAACGATCATCAGGAGCTCAGCCCGATCTTTTTCTGAAGATTTAAGTTCCCCACAAATTTTCAGGTTTTCTTCAGGATTTGAACTTTGTTTTCGTGTTCCTTTAATAGGGCAAGTTAAAACCTCCTGCCCCTTGATCTGCAAAAAACATTCCGGAGATGCCGATAAAATTTGATGGGAACCGCAATTAAGAAAAGCGCCATACGGAACCGGAGAAACGGATCGGAGACGATGATAGAGCGATGCCGGACTTTCGGGAGATGTTGCTTCAAACCGTTCGGCAAGATTGATTTGATAGACATCCCCCTTTTCAAGATACTGCTTGATTTGTGCAATTTTTTTGAAATACTTCTCTTTGTCAGGCTGTCTGATTTCAACAGAATCCAAACGAGTTCTTGTTGTCTGATGATCTGAAAGAGCCGACTCCCAGATCATTTTTTCTTTTTTCAATTCATCGATATTTTTTTCTTCCGATGCCAAAAAGGTTTTTTGGTACTTGTGATCATAAACCAGGACGCTGTCATAACAGGCCATCCAGTAGAGGGGGATCGCCCCCTGACTGTTTCGGTAGTTTTTAAAACGATCCTCCAGAAAATATCCCGCTTCGTAGGCGAGATAGATCACCCACCCCCCCGTAAAAAAATCTTGCCTCTCCTCTTTTTGTTTTATGTCTCTTGTTAATTTTTCAAGAAGGGGCCAGGGGTTGTCATCCCCCCAATAAACATGACGGGGATGAATGCCCGCGTATGAGAACCGGCTCCGCGGGTGATTTTTGTCAGAACTGTCCAGAAAAAAAGAGTGCGGATTCAAGCCCACGGCAGAAACCAGGGTGTCGACTCCCGGGAGATGGATTTCAAGTTGAGTGCAGGTCATCCGTTAAAGTATGTTTCCAGAGCCCAAAGACGATCGAGATCGTGGATGTCGGTCTCAAAGAGGGGGATCTGGACCAAACATTTGTCCTGATCAAGTTCTTTGGAAAGCGCTTCAATATAAGAGCGATCCCTTTTGGCCAGTTCGGCATATTGATCAAAACAGAGGAGCATTTTCTGGGCGCACGAAGGGCCGACAAGAGAAGTCAACGTTTCTTCATCCTCGTTTTTTTTCTTCTCACTGACGCGGTAGAAAGGATGAACACGGTTGACAATCAATCCCGCCAAAGGGAGCTTTAACTCCTCCAGTTTTTGGGAAAAATAACGGGCTTCCGCAACCGATTTTTGTTCGCAGGCGCAAACCATCAGGAAGGCTGTGTTTCTGTCGGTCAAAATCTCCTTCACTTCCCCGGCCCGTCCTTTAAATCCTTCCAACAGATCCTGAAAGGAGATCAGCATCTCAGAAATGTCCTGCAAAAAGGCAAAACCGGTAATCCGGTCAAAAATCTTCAAAACCATCTGCGATCCCTTTTCAAAAAATTTGAAACCCTGTTTTCCCATCATCATGGCCGGTTTGAGCAGGAGATGGAGCATGCTGTGGCCGATGGCATCCACCATTTTTTGGGGGGCTTCCAGAAAATCAATCGCGTGGACGGTAGGAGGGGTATCAATGATGATGAGTTCGTGGTCGGAGGCCTGGGAGAGTTCGTAGAGTTTTTCCATCGCCATGTATTCCTGGGAACCTGCCATCATGCTGGAGAGATGCTGGTAGATCTTGTTCTCAAGAATTTTTTTCTCGACCACTTTGGAAGGGGCATATTTGCAAACCAGTTGATCGAATGTTCTCTTGGTATCCAGCATCATCGCTTCACAGAAGGGATTTTCAATTTTCAGGATTTTCGCAAGTTTTTTGGGGTCAAGACGCTGGGGGTTGTAAGAAAGGGTATTTAAGCCAAGGGAGTTGGCCAGTCTTTTGGCTGGGTCGATCGTCAACACAATGGTTTTTTTCCCCACTGCCGCTCCCTGCAGGGCCAGGCTCGCCGCGGTCGTTGTCTTTCCGACTCCCCCGCTGCCACACACCAGAATAATTCGTTTCTGTTCCAGAAGCTTTTTGATTGTCATTTCATATCGGGGGCTTTGCCGCTGGCGCCCCCGAACCCCCCGTTGGTT
>SBBF01000014.1 GCA_005240075.1 Nitrospira sp. | reverse complement strand
TTTCGAGCGGAAGGCGATGGATGCAAAAAACAACAATCAAACCGAGTCAGTTCCTCTCTTCGGATAGCCTAAACTATCCAACGAACGGGGCGCACTCCATCCCCTCCTCCTTGCCACCGCAGGAGAAGCTCATCAATAATATGAGAAGAATGAAAAAGTATCTCAAACCTCCCCCTTCCCCAGACGATTAGTCAAAATATTATACTTTTTTTATTATATATCAAAAAAATGACAATTGGAATATTAAAACATAATATATTGTAATTATTTAATATTTTTATCTTTAAGGAAAGGATACTGTTGGCGAATTGATTCTATTTTTGACAAGTCAATTTTAATGAATCCTATCATCCGGTGGGGAGGAAGGCGGAGAAAAATTTTGCCCCACGGGTCAAAAGCGACAGAATCCCCCACGTAGTGGAGTGCTTCTTTTTTCCCCAACCGGTTGACTCCTACCACGTAACATTGGTTTTCAATCGCGCGGGCTTTAAGAAGAGTAAGCCAATGGTCGCGCCGAGCGGCAGGCCACTGGGCACAAACAATGAGGCATTTTATTTTTTTGAGGGGGAGTTTTCGAATCAGTTCGGGAAAACGGATATCATAGCAAATAATACAGGCGACCGGTCCGAACCAAGTTTGAAAGGGCTTGATGACATGCCCGGCCGAAAAAATTTTTGTTTCCCCCCCCAGGCTGAAGAGATGGATTTTACGATACGTCCCCCGAATTCGTCCGTTTCTCTCAATCAAATAAGCGGTGTTGAAATATCTGTTTCCACTTTTTTCCAACTGCGAAAAAAAGCAGCCGATCTTGTTGGAACGGCACCACCGTTGCAAATCGACCAATACCTGATTGTAAAAAACAGACCACTCCTGCCGTGTCGACCGCTTTTGAGGCCCTCCCAACCACATTTCCGGTAAGACGATATACTGTGGTTTTTTTCTTTTGGCTTTTTCCAAAAGACTTAAAACCAGCGGAAAAGTTTTTCCTGGATTCCGATCGATCGGGTATTGAAGAAGGCCGAACAGAACCTGATCAAGGGAATGACTCATACTAAATTTTAAGCCAGACAACCTGATTTTGAAGCAATCGTTCGTTTGTTGTTCCCAGAAACCTGATGGTTGCCCGAAGCAGTTCTGAAAAGTGAGTCTGTTTTGATAGAACAATACCGGAGTGCCTTTTGTTTTTCTCCGTCCACCCTCTGGCAAGGAGGCAGAAATCACGAATGTTGTGGGTCAAAAGAGCCCTCTGATTTTTTGTTGAAAATTCCAGCTGGGCCTCGTCGCTTTGGCCCCACATGCCGCATTGGTGGCAAGAAAGGACATCGAACCCTTTTTCTCTGAGAACGTTGGCCAGAAGAGGATCGACATCTTCGTCGGTGTATAATTTAGGAAAAATCATCAGGTGAATTCTGGAAAATCTCTCCTGCAGGCTTCGATGGAATTCTCGTCAATCTCCCGATCGATTATTTCCCTGTGATCGTAGTAATAGGAAAGGGCATCGTAGATTTGGGCAAGAGACAAATGAGAAAATTTTTCCACCAATTCTTCGGGGGTTAAACCCAGCCTGAAAACATAACTCACCACCGATCTTACAGGAAATCGTGTCCCGACAATTGCCGGCGAACCGCCACATACCCCTGGGATTATACTGATGTAAGGGTGTTCAATCTTTCGCTGTGTTTGCGCCATATCTATAGTCAGCGTATCATTCACCTTCCCTCTATTTCAAGCCCCTTTTGCCTTGTTCCAAGCCACTATTATTCCCCTTTGAGTCTTATGTCGATTGCGTGAGCGTGGGCGGTCAAGCCTTCCATTTGGGCCAGACGGGAGGCGGTCGGTCCCAGTTTTTTGAACGCCTTTTCCGAAAGTGAAATGATGCTGCTCGCTTTTAAAAAATCGCTTGCGCGGAGGAGGGAGAAAAACCGGGCGGTCCCCTGAGTGGGAAGAACATGACTGGGACCAGCAACATAGTCGCCGATCGCTTCCGGCGAAAATCCCCCCACAAAAATCGCGCCGGCATTTTCGATTCGATCCACATATGAATGAGGGTCTTTAATGGCCAATTCCAGATGTTCGGGAGCAATTTCGTTGATCAGGTCGATCCCTTCATCCAGACTCCGGACCAGAACAATCAACGCCCTTTTCTGGATTGATTCTCCCGCGATCGCTTTCCGGGAAAGACGCATCAATTGTCGGCGGGTTTCCCCTTCCACGCGGCTGGCATAGGTGGAATTGTCGGTGATCAACAAAGGACTGGCCAGGGGATCATGCTCCGCTTGGGCCAGAAGATCGGCCGCCACATGAGAGGCGGGAACCGTTCCATCCCCCAGAATAGTCACCTCCGTGGGACCCGCCAGCATGTCAATGTCCACCTGTCCAAAAACCATTTTCTTCGCCCAAGTGACATAAATATTCCCCGGCCCCACAATTTTGTCGACCGCTGGAATGGTCTTGGTTCCATAGGCCATTGCTCCAATCGCCTGGGCCCCCCCCACTTTGAAAATCCGGTCGACCCCTGCAATTTTGGCCGCCGCCAACACGGTGGAATGTCCATCCCCTACCGGCCAGGGATTGCACATAATGATTTCTTTTACCCCCGCCACCCGCGCCGGAATCGCGGTCATCAAGACGGAGGAAGGATAAGCGGCCTTTCCGCCAGGAACGTAAATGCCAACCCGTTTGAGGGGGGCGTAACGAATCCCCAAGGTCACGTCGTCTTTGGTATACTCCCATGATTTCTCAAGATGATGATGGGAAAACTCCTCAATCCTTTTGGCAGCCAGCTTCAAAGCTGATAGATCTTTGGAATTGACCTGCTTTAAGGCATGGGAAATTTCCCTGGCTGTCACCTCCACGGTCTTGGTTGTGAGCGTATGATGGTCAAATTTTTCGGTATACTTGAAAAGAGCTTCATCCCCGATTCTCTTGATGTCATCCAGAATAGAGGCTGTATTTTTTTGAACAGCCTCCGGCGCGTCTATCGATCGTCTGTAGATTTTTCCAAAATCGTACCTAAAATTCCGATCTGTGGTTCGAAGAATTTTCATAATTTGTAGGGACAAATCTTGTATTCGCCCCTATAAGGGGCGATCACAAGGATCGCCCCTTCAAAATTGTACAGATTTGAAAGATTAATCTAAAAATCAGGCAGGATCAATATTTAACTTTGGCTCTTTTAACTCGGGCTCCCAAATGTCGAAACTTCTTTTCAATCCTTTCATACCCCCGGTCAAGATGGTAGACCCGGTGAATTTCAGTAATATCGGGAGCTACAAGACCGGCCAGAATCAGGCAGGCAGAGGCTCGCAGGTCAGTGGCCATTACCGGCGCCCCTGACAAATGGGGAATTCCTTTGACGACAGCTGTATTGCGGTCAAGCTTGATATCAGCCCCCATCCGGTTCAACTCTCCTACATGCATGAAACGGTTTTCAAAAATATTTTCCGAAATCATGCTGGTGCCATTGGCTACCGTCATGAGAGCCATAAACTGGGCCTGAAAATCGGTGGCAAAACCGGGGTAGGGGTGAGTGGATATATCGACACTTTTTATTTCTTTCGGCCCTGAAATATGAAGCGAATGATTTTCTTCCACAATCAGGGCGCCAACCTCCCGCAATTTGGAAACAAGCGCCGATACATGTTCCGGAATCATATTTTGCAAGATCACATTCCCGCGGGTCATGCAAGCTCCCATCAGAAACGTGCCTGCTTCGATTCGGTCGGGAATAATTTGATGTTCGGTTCCATTAAGCTCGTCAACCCCCTCAATAGTAATTGTATCAGTTCCCGCTCCTGTTATCCGAGCTCCCATTTTGTTGAGAGCCTCCGCCAGGTCAGGCACTTCCGGCTCTCTCGCCGCGTTCTCAATGATGGTTGTACCATCAGCCAGCGTGGCGGCCATCATCACATTTTCGGTTCCGGTCACCGTAATGTCGTCAAAGACAATCCGGGCTCCTTTCAATTTTTTTGAGGAGGCTTCCACATACCCCCCTTCGACCTTAATGTCCGCCCCCATCTCTTGGAACGCCTTTAAGTGCCGATCAATCGGGCGTGCACCAATGGCGCATCCCCCCGGCAGGGAAACACGGGCATGCCCCAGACGGGCCAGAAGAGGCCCCAGCACCACGACGGAGGCTCGCATGGTTCTGACCAGATCATAAGGGGCTTCCGCGTGACGAATCTTGTCGGCCCGAATTTTAACCGCTCCCTTTTTTTCAATGACTTCCACCCCGAAGCCCCGCAAAAGCTGAGCCATGGTATGGATGTCTTTTAAATCAGGAATGTTGGAAAAATAATTCCAGCCACGGGTCAGCAGGGCAGAAGCCATGATAGGGAGGGCCGAATTTTTGGCCCCTGAAATCGAAACTGTGCCTTCTAATTTTCTCCCTCCCTGAATAATTATTTTTTCCATTTGTATACCTTCCCGCTTCGCCCCTTCGGGGCTTCGCGATTTATCCAGCAACTCAAAAGCTTTTGAGTGCTGGATGAAGGGGGCCTCCGAACTTAGAACGGGCCAAGCCCGATTCTTCGTCACTTGGCGTTCGAGTGTTTCCGATTTTTGGCAACAATCACTCGCGGCAAACCTGCATAATCGTTTACCACTTCAATATCTTTAAATCCGTTTTTTTCAAAAATTTTCTTCACCGCTTCCGCCTGATCTTCTCCCATTTCAACGATCACCGTTCCCTCTTCTTTCAGAAGAGGCGTCGCAGTCTGTCCAATTTTTCGGTAAAAGGCAAGGCCATCAGGGCCTCCGTCCAGGGCGACTTGAGGTTCAAAATCTCTGATTCCGGCGGGAAGAGTTTCCCACACTGGGGTGGAAATGTAAGGGGGATTCGAAACGATCAGGTCGTAGAGCGGGGAGCGAGGAGGGGGAAGCGTTAAAAAATCTTTTTGTATAAATTCAATTTGAGAAGATACCGCATTGATGACGGCATTTTCTTGGGCATATTTTAAAGCCTCCCCGGAGATATCAAGAGCTGTTATGTGCGCCTGGGGCCATTTTTTAGCCATGGCAACAGCCAAATTTCCCGAGCCGGTTCCGATATCGAGAATGTTCGCCGGATGCAGACTCTCCGCAACCTCCACCAGCAGTTCCGTCTCCGGCCTCGGCACTAAAACCCCCGGCCCCACCTTGAAAGGGAGCGACCAGAATTCCTTCATCCCCCGAATATAAGAAACCGGCTCTCCCTTGATCCGTCTTTGAATCAACGCTTTAAAGTCGGTCCGTTCTTCTTCCGTCATCGAACGTTCAAATTGAAGATAGAGCTGAAGGCGTTCCAATTTGAGAGTGTGGGCCAGCAAAACCTCCGCATCCAGACGGGGGGTGGAAATTTTATTTTTCGTAAAATAGTCGGTGGTCCAGTTGAGAAGTGAAAGAAGGGTCCAGATCATCCGTTTTTCAAGGCCTCAGCCTGATAATATCCAATCAGCGGATCGATCAACAAATCCAATTTACCATCAATGACTTGATCCAGCTGATAAACGGTCAATCCAATCCGATGATCAGTCACCCGCCCTTGCGGAAAATTATAGGTCCTGATTTTTTCACTCCGGTCGCCGCTTTTGATCTGCTCCTTTCGGGTTTTCGATTCCGCTTCCTTTTGGTCGTTAAGCATTTGATCGTACAAACGGGCCCGTAAAATTTTAAGCGCCTTGGCCTTGTTTTTGTGCTGGGATTTTTCGTCCTGGCAGACCACCACCATGTTGGTGGGCAGATGGGTGATCCGCACTGCGGAATCGGTGGTGTTGACACTCTGCCCTCCATGCCCCCCCGACCGAAACACATCGATCCTCAAATCCTTGTCGGCAATCTCCACTTCCACCTCTTCCACCTCCGGCATAACCGCTACCGTCGCCGCTGAGGTATGAATACGTCCGGAGGCTTCGGTGCGGGGAACCCGCTGAACGCGATGGACTCCGCTCTCATATTTGAGGCGTGAATAAACTTTGTCGCCAGAAATTTGCAAAATGATTTCCTTGAATCCTCCGATGCCGGTTGGACTGCTCGACGCGATTTCAACTCGCCACCCTCTCGATTCGGCATAGCGGGAATACATCCGGAACAAATCAGACCCAAAAAGAGCCGCTTCCTCCCCTCCGGTTCCGGCACGGATTTCCAGAAAAATGCTTTTGTCGTCGTTAGGGTCTTTGGGGAGAAGCTGGATTTTCAACTCCTCCCCCAGACGCTTCAGTTCTGCTTCCAACTCTGGAATTTCCTGCTTGGCCAACTCCCTTACCGATTCATCGCTTTCTTCAACGATTAATTTGCGATTTTCATCCAGTTGTTTTTGGATTTTTTTGTAGAGTTGAAAATTCTCCACAAGGGGGCGCAATCCGGCTGCCTCCCTGGCCATTTTTTGATATTCTCCTGTTTGCGCAATAAAATCAGGCTGAGACAGTTTGGTATTCAGCTCCTGATACTTCTTTTCAACCTCAAAGAGACGTTCAAACATAAAAAAATCCCGCCTGAAGTTTACTTCCAGGCGGGATCTTGAATCTACAAAAAAGCTTTAACCCACACCGGGAGGCTATTTTGTAGTTATAAAAAAAGCTAATTAATTGTAATCGTACGGGGTCCTTTCTTCTTTTTGAGCAGTTCCTCCCTTTTGGCGTACTTTTTGGTGAATTTTTCCACACGCCCCGCGGT
>SBBF01000008.1 GCA_005240075.1 Nitrospira sp. | reverse complement strand
TATTCAGGGAATAGGGTTGTTGTCCATCCAGAATAAAGACCGCGACGACGACCAGTGGCTCTATCTGCCCGCCATGAAGAAAACCAAAAGAATTTCCGGCACGGGAAAAAGTGGCTCGTTTGTCGGCTCGGAATTTTCGTATGAAGATTTGATCCCCGCTGATATTGACAAATACAGCTACACCTATCTTAAGGATGAACCATGCGGGGCAATTTCGTGTTTTGTGGTTGAAACGAAGCCCCAAACAGCCGATTCCGGCTATTCCAAAACAATTCTCTGGATCCGGCCCGACAACTATCAAACGGTCAAAGCCGACTTGTACGACAAAAAAGAACGGCATCAAAAATCAGCCGAATTTGAAGACTTCAAACTGATAAACGGAAAATACTGGCGTTCCCATCATATCACGATAAAAAACCATCTCACAGGAAAGAGCACCCGGCTTGTTGTCAAAAACCTGAAGATGTCAAGCGGCCTTTCACCTGCTGATTTTACCCAGCGGGCTCTCGAGAGATAGAAAAATACCGGGAATAAAATGCGGAAATTAAATTTTCAGAATTTCCTCTCAAAGCTGCACGATTCATCGAAGAGAATTGGACAGGCTTGACAAATTCTATTATGGCCAACTATTGATTCAAAGTGCCATGAACATGTTTTCTTTGCATTTTTCGATTCTTCTTCTTTTTCTGGCCTCTTGTCAGGCTCTCCCTCTGGGGACACGGCCACGTAGTCTGGATAATGTGATAGCCAAAATCGAACCGAGGGTAGCCAAAAAAATCAGCCGGAGCTTTGCTCACGCGCATGTTCCGTTCCCCCCCAAAAAGCTGGCCCTGGTGGCGCTTAAAAAGGAGCGACATCTGGAGGTGTGGGCTCCCAATCATTTGGGAAAATGGACTTTCGTCAAAAAATACAGGATCCAGGGAGCCAGCGGCTTGCCGGGACCCAAGCTCAAACAGGGGGACAGACAGGTACCTGAGGGGCTCTACGAAATCGCTTATCTGCATCCCAACAGTGATTATCACCTTTCCATGAAACTCAATTACCCCAACCGGTTTGATCGTGAAAAAGCAAAACAGGAAAAAAGAAAAAATCTGGGAGGAGATATTTTTATTCATGGTCGGCGAGGTTCCAGCGGCTGTCTGGCAATGGGGGATGCAAATATCGAGTCTCTTTTTTATTTGGTGGCCAAAACAGGAACTGAAAACACAAAGGTGGTGATTGCACCGAATGATCTGCGTTACTCGCTCCCCCTGAAAAGCGGTATCAATGCCCAATATTCCTGGATTGCCGAACTTTATGGAATGCTCAAAAAAGAATTGGATTGTTTTCGATAAACAACTGACAAAAAGATTCATATTCCGAAAAAAAATTGAAAAGAAAAAACCCCCTCCGGCACTTGACCGAAGGGGGTTTGGTACAACACCTTCATAGAGAGTTTGGAAGGAACTTTTTACTCCATCTCGTCTTCTGAATGGTCATGTTCTGCTGATTCATCCTCTCCATCGTCATCTTCTTCGTCTTCGTCTGATTCGTCATCTGACTCATGTTCGGCTGCATCGCAGGTTAAATCAGGATCGACAATCTCTTCCAATTCATCCAGGCTGTTGAATTCAATCACATCTCCTGGAGGATCAAAGCAGATCGTCCCAAAAACCTCTTCATCGGTTCCATCGTAACTCATATTCATGTCAAAACCGATATTCAAATCATCCACAGACATGCCGGAGCATTCCGCCGCCGTTTGATGACTGACTTCGATGCTGATCGATCCATCTTCAGAATAACTTCCTGAAACGTTTCCTGTCACCTCACCGTTCAGGGTATGCTCCGAACCACACGACTCGATCACGCACTCATCAAATGAGGCTCTATAGGTATGATCAAAGCTGTAATCTCCCTCTTCAGAAAATTCAAACGCCTCTTCAAAACCATAGGTGACTGACCCTCCCCGGGGGCAGTCGCAGGTGACGGAGTTGTCTTCGTCATGGTAACTGCACGAATAGGATTCATCGGAATCTTCATCCAGGGTGGCTTTTACCAGAGCGGGCGCCCCCCCTCCGGCAATAACAGAACCGATGGCTGTCGTCATTCCATCGGTGACCGCCTGGGTCGCCGTATTGGAAGCGGCCACCTCACCCGAAGCTGTATTGTTTTCCGATCCATTATCGGCCGATCCCGAGCATTGGGTTACCAATGTCAACAAACCAATCAATGTTACCGCACTGATCCATGTTTTCATTTTTTGTCTCCTTTTATGGCGATCCCTGCCATCAGAAGAGTTTTCATTTTTGAAATCTCTTTCTGGTGGCCGGGTCGCTTTTTTTGTTTAACTGATGATTTCATTTTAGGGAGACAGGCTTTCACCATCAATACTTTTGTATCTAAAACGTATCTATTTAGAATACATATAATTTAATTAATATTAATAAATTCAATATTATATATTAAAAAATAATATAAAAAATATTATAAAATTATTAAAAATGGAATACTATTTGAAGGTCTTTGATCAATTTTCGCAGGTATTTTCGGGATCGACTGATTCTTCGAGTGCTTCCAGACTGTCAAAGGAGATGATTTCGTCATCAATGCAGAAACTGCCAAAAAATTCTTCCGACGTGCCATCAGAAGTGAGGGTGATTTCAAAACCAACGGTGGAATTGTTTGAGGTCAGTCCCGAACATTCATTGTCGGTGCCATAGACCACTGTGATATTTCCTTCACCGGTCAGGGAGTCAAACTCTCCCGAAATGCTCCCCTCCACGTCCCCATTTAACGTGACTTGCTCGCCGCAGGCTGTTGAGGAACAAGCGTCAAAACTGATGACAAGATCGGAATTGAAAGTGAAAGAGTCCCCTGTTTCGGAAAATCCGTTCTCAAAAGTTTCGGTGATAGTTCCCCCGTGCGGGCAGGAACAGGTGAGGCTCGCTTCATCCTCTCCCAATTCACAAACATACTCTTCATCGGTTTCCGAAAAGATGAACCCTTTGACCAGAACCCCCCCATCAACCGACCCCAAAAGACCGGAGAGAGAGCCGGCAAGCGCTGAAGTGGTCCCGTTGGTGGTGCTGGCAGTGGTGGGGTTTCCAACTTCCGTAATATGATCGGAGCCGCTGCAGGCTGTGAGAAAAAACAAGAATGTCCAAACAAAAATTTTCATGACCTAACTCCTCCCGATCGGAAACAAATGAATGTTGAGCTGATAGAGTTCGTCATCCTGATCCTGAACTTGCCTGTTTTGCAGGGAGGCAATTATTTTTTTGCGGAAATCGTTGATCTCGGCCACCACCTGGGAATAATCCGATTTTCGGATGGTAAATGTCAAGGCTGTTAGATTGCGCACATCGGAGGTTTTGACCCGGAGCGATTCCATGGCAAGCTTGATCATCTGTTCATGATAAAGAAATGCGGAGACCGATTCCACCTCGTCGCCGGTCGTTACATAATTGGAAGTCTGAACCAAACGACCGTTGGAATCCCTTTTTAAAAGCTTTAAATCGAGGAGAATTTCAATTGCCCTGCGGGCATTGGGGGGAGAAACCAGCCCTCCCAATTTGCGCGAAATCCAGTTTCCATCTTCCTTGAACTCCTTCAAGTTCACCAATTCACGAATCGCCGTGTAATACCAATTCGATAAATATTGCAGTTGTTCCGGCTCCAGGAGCGATCCTTTTTTAAGCCAGTAGAAGGAGAGTTCCTTAAAATATTCGGTTTTGGCCGACATGTCTTTGGCCTGATTGAATTTGACCAAAAGTTCGAAATATTTTTTTTCGGTATGCTTGAGTTTCAAGACTTCAAAATAACGCCCCAAAGTATTGAGCGCAATGTTTCGTTCCCCCTTAATCACCAACATCAAATGATTGGGAGACTTGAAATTGGCCCACATCGAAAAAGCCCGATACGAAAAACCGGGCTTGGTCTCCTTCATCCAGTTAAACCAGTCGCGCAAATACTTCCGGTAGTCGTCATAGGTAAATAGGTTCGGTTTGGTCATGGTTATAAATTATTATTTCATGCTCTTGAAGAGAACCCCAATCTTTTTAAGGTCAAATGTATCTTTAGAGAATACATGAGTTATACAAAAATAGAGTAATACTAAATAGTTGCTGGGATTCAGGGCCTTAAAACTTGTTCCCAACTTTGATACCAGATTTTTAAGAAAAAATTCAAAATATGTTGTCTGACCTTAAACCATAAAAAAACAGTCTACAAAAAAATGCTTGCCCTTGAAATTGTACGCTACACTTTTGGCAACTCAAAAACCAACACCCTGTTGAGAAGATTCAAGAGACCGCTTCAAAGGAAGAAACCAGCACCTGCCGGTGGCCGGCGCCGGAGGGGGGGGACACAATTCCTTCCGTTTCCATTTTTTCGATCATCCGGGCGGCCCGGTTGTAGCCAATGCGCAGTTTCCGCTGAATCATGGAAATAGAGGCCTGGCGGGTTTCAGCCACAAGGGAAACCGCCTGATCGTAGAGATGATCGGAAAGGTCATCCCCCTCGATTCCTTCCCCTGATTCAGCCTCGACGGGAGGTTTAAGAATCGATTCGTCATAAACAGGCTTTGCCTGCTTTTTGAGGAATTCAACCACACGGGCAATTTCTGATTCGGTCACATAAGCCCCGTGAACCCGCAACATCCGGGAAGTGCCGGGAGGAATGAAAAGCATGTCACCAGCGCCGAGCAAATGCTCCGAACCGACCGTGTCGAGGATGGTTCGCGAATCATGCTTGGAGGAGACCTTGAAAGAAATGCGGGCCGGAAAATTGGCCTTGATGACGCCGGTTAACACATCCACCGACGGTCGCTGGGTCGCCAATATCAGGTGAATGCCGGCAGCTCGCGCCATTTGCGCCAGACGGGTAATCGCCTCTTCCACTTCCCGCGAGGAAACCATCATCAGATCGGCCAGCTCGTCAATCAAAATGACTATGTAGGGGAGTTTTTCTTCATGATGCAATTGTTCCTCTTCCCCAATCTCCAGGCCTGCCTTGATCTGTTCTGATTGCTTGCTTACAAAATCCTTTTTTTCGATCTTCTTGTTGTAATTCAAAATATTCCGGGCATTAATGTCGGATAACAGTTTGTAACGACGTTCCATTTCCTTCACCGCCCACCGGAGGGCCAGCGCTGCTTTTTTGGGTTCAGTGACCACCGGCAGAAGAAGATGCGGAATTCCCTCATACAGGGAAAGTTCCAACATTTTGGGATCGACCATGATCAGACGCACCTCTTCCGGTTTTGCTTTATAAAGAATGGAAATAATCATCGAATTGATCGAAACTGATTTTCCGGCCCCCGTAGCCCCGGCAACAAGAAGATGCGGCATTTTGGTCAAATCGGTTATGTAAGGGATTCCTTCAATATCCTTGCCGAGTGCGAAAATCAGTCTGGAATCATTCTTCTGAAATTTCTCGTCGGCAATAATGTCTTTCAGCCAGACCGTTTCACGCACATTGTTGGGAATTTCAATCCCCACCGCCGGCTTGTTGGGAAGGGGAGCCACAATGCGGACCGGCCTTCCCCCCATGGCGAGCGAGAGATCATCCACCAGATTGGCAATACGCGACAGTTTGACTCCCGGCGCCGGCTCAAATTCAAACATGGTAATCACCGGCCCCGGATGGATTTCGGTCACATGCCCTTCCACATTAAAATCAAATAACTTCTTTTCCAGCAGGCGAGCCTGAACTTTGAGGCTCGCTTCATCTACAACCGTTTCCTGCTGAGCTTCCGAATCGAGCAGAGTCAGAGGGGGCAATTGATAGCCAATACTCATGTTTTGTAATTCAAGCTGGGGAGAGAGGGTTTTGATTCTCTTTTTGTCAACGCGCTCCAGAACACGCGGCTCCAAACTAGCCGGCTCCGGAGGAAGAGGCGAGGGGCTGACTGCAGAAGGAGCATGCGACAAAAAAACCGGTTTTGCTGAAGAGGGGAGAACCGTTTTGAATGACGTTGTAAAAGGAGTCGAGGGACGATTGATTTTGACATCCAGAGGAGTGCTGGCTTTTTTCCTTTTAGCCTTGAATTGTTCAAAGAGATGTTTGATCTGCTTTCCAAGACGGGCTTGGTAAATAGCCCCCCATCGGATGATAAAATGTCCTGCTGCCAGAGTCAAAACATGTAAAACCCGAACGATCTGCCTCAAGGAAACCTGCGTGGCCCAAACAAAAGTAAGAACAGCACCCGACAAAACAATCAAATAGGTTCCGACCCTCCCCAGAAAATTGGTCCCTCCCAGCGCTAGCCCCCCTCCGAC
>SBBF01000116.1 GCA_005240075.1 Nitrospira sp. | reverse complement strand
CCGCCTCTGGCGGATGAAGTCCCCAGAGGTTTATCAAATATCCGCCATGTTTTGGCAACTGGTGTTTACGGTCTTGGAAGGAAAAACTGAGGCATTACCAATGTATGTAACCGGTGACGGGTCCTGTCCCTCCTTCCCCCCAATCGACGGCTTCGATGTCGATGGCTTCTGTAACTAAAGTTGATTGTTTTTGGGCTCCATCTGCAGGCGCTCATTGGGGGGCCCCCAGTCGGGCCACCCGTCACCGGTTACATTTATTTAACAACCAACGTGTCGGTTCGTTTAAGCGAAGGGTGAGAGCTATTTTTGGATTGACCCAAATGCCGCTTTCCGCTTCCTGATTGAGTCTAAATGTGCGGGAAGAACTTTCCGCATAAAAATTCAAAAGAAGAAAATGTTTTTCGCGAACATAAAATTCCTTTGAGTCAATTGAATCCTGAACCATTGCCCACTGGACGTTCTTGATTGTCAGCCCCGTTTCTTCCCTGATTTCTCTTTTGAGCGCATTCATCATCGTCTCCCCATATTTAATTTTTCCCCCCGGAATTCCAAACGTGTGCCCCCATTTGTGCGTTTGAATCAAAAAAATGTCCCCCTTGTTGAAAATCAGGGCGCCGACGGTGGCGACGGGATATGATGTACGGGCGGTTCGCGATTCGCCCGTACAATTTTCAAAAAATTTCCGCAATCCCTGATAATCATTCCAGACAAAATCAGGTTTTTTTTTCAGCAACCGTTCGGGTGTGTGATAGCCCCGCAAAAAAGCACTGCTCCATACTCCGGTTTGACGGGCCGCCTCGATGTCATGTTCGGTATCACCAACATAGAGGGTTTCATTCTTTTTTAAATCATACCTCCGGCAAAAAATTCCGAGCTCTTTTGTTTTGTCATGAACATTCCCCTTTAATGCATCAAAAAAAGAAATGATGTTTCTTTGCCGGCAAAGCTCATCTAAAATCGACTGGCGCACTGTGGAAAAAACAAAAAGCCTTAATTTGTGTTTCCAGGCCAGCTTGAGGAAGGTTTTGGCCCCTTTAAAGAGGGGAGCTTGACCCGTACATTTTGAGAAATAATCAAAATAAAAACGGTTGATCTCTGGATAAGAAACACAAGGAAGATATCGCTTGTAGAAATTCCGTGCTGGAAGATTGAACTCGCTGCGGTACTCACTCCGTGAAATTGGTTTCCCACCGAAATGTTTCAGGGTGGTAATGGTGGAACGATGTGAAATCAAAAAATCATCACACAAGGTTCCCGACCAGTCGAAAATAATATTTTTTATTTTCATTCCGAATACTCGGCGAAGAGATGGGGGGTTTCGTAAATCCGCACCTTGTCCAAGGTGACCCCCGCAGGAAAAGCGTTTTTGATTTCATTAAAAACCCAGACGGCCATCCATTCTGCCGTCGGCGGGTGAGTGGCAAAAAAGGGGATATCGTCGTTCAAATATTTATGGTCGGCCTGTTTGATAATTTTTTCCCCCATAATCCGGTCGACTTCAAAACCGTTGATGAGCATTCCGGTATCCGACGGAATCAAACCGGTTAGGCTGACTTCGATCTTGTATTGATGACCATGAAGATCGGCGCATTTTCCGTAAACGGCCCGATTTTTCCCATCCTCCCATGAAGGATTGGAGAGTTTGTGGGCCGAACAAAGATCGTAGGAACAGGTGAGAAGGATTTTCATTATTTTCCATTCCGGATGATAGCAATAAACTCTTCGCGCGTGGCCAGATTTTTCCTGAATCCTCCCAGCATCGCGGAAGTCACCATCACCGATCCCCGCTTTTGAACGCCCCGCATCTGCATGCACAAATGCTCCGCCTCAATCACCACCGCCGTTCCCTTCGGTTTCAGGGTTTTTTGCAGGGTGTTGGCAATCTGCTGGGTCAGCCGCTCCTGCACCTGCAGGCGGTGGGCGTAAATATCAACCAGACGGGCAATCTTGGACAGTCCCACCACTCGTTTGTCGGGAATATAAGCCACATGGGCTTTTCCAAAAAAAGGGAGAAGATGATGCTCGCAAAGACTGTAGAGGACAATATCCTTGACAATGATCATCTCATCATGCCGTTCGTTAAAGATTGCCCTGGTAATTACGTTGACCGGATCGGTCTGGTAGCCTCCCGTCAAAAAACGGAGCGATTGGGCGACCCGTTTGGGAGTTCTGAGCAAGCCCTCGCGATCAGGGTTTTCGCCAATCCCTTTAAGCAACTGGCGAACCGCTTCTTCCATTTGGGATTTTTGAACCATTTTGCTCATCCCTCCCGAAGGATTTATTTCCAAGAAAAAACTCGCGAGCCGATTTTAACAAACGGGATCAATCAAAAAAATCGGCGAGAGCGTAGGAAAACCTTTGGGTCGACCCAAAAGTTTTCCGGTTTTTCGAGGAAAGAAAACCTTCGGGAGGGATTAAAAAAATCAAGCAACAACTTTAATAATGACCCACATCACCAGCGTCAGAACAAACCCGCCGGTAATCACTCCCCTGATGGTGGCCATGGGGCCGACTTTCCCCTTAAGCGCATTGATTTCAAGCAGAAGGAGAACAATCCCCAAGAGAAGGCTCAACAGACCGAAATTGGCCTGGGAATAATCCTTGTTGACCAGAAGATGACGCGCCGCTCCCATGAAGAAGAGCATTGGAATGGAAAACATCACGTTGGTTCGGGAACAAACCAAAGCGCGGGCCCCCAGACCAGCCGCGGAGGGAATAGGCTGTCCTCCCGAGAGCACCTGGTTGGCCGACGCAATCACCACTTTTTGATTCGGCCAGATGACAAACCAGACATTCGCCCACATCAGGGTTCCCAACAAGCCGCCGATCAGGATTAAAACCCCCCAAGAGGAGGCGAGAGGAACCCCCGTATGGAGTGTTCCGGTAATAAGCAGAACGCCTGAAATAAAAGTAAACATCGCCCCCCATCGAAACCACCAGAGGGCGCGCGGCACCAGTTTTTGCGTGGCGACATTTTTGACCGCCGGGTCGATTTCCTTGAAAAATTCCCCCTGAACAAAATTGAAATAATATAAATGCCCAATCCAAATGACCCCCGCCAGAAAATGAACCCAGCGGAGTAAAAACAAAATTCCGTTGACTGTTAATAGTTCCATGACAGACCTCCTTTATCCAGCACTCAAAGGCTTTTGAGCGCTGGATGAACCGGCGCTATTGTGCCATCTCGAATTCATAAGTCAATTCAAAACAAGAAAAAAATTGGACAGACAGCTGGGGGTTGGGATAAACATTCTTTCATTCCGGGCTCGTCCAACGGCAGGACAACGGACTCTGACTCCGTTAATCATGGTTCGAATCCATGGCCCGGATCATTGGATTCCCACAATAAAAAGAAACATGATAATGATAGCGATCTGCAGGAACCGGGAGAGGTTCTGGTCCCCTTTGACAAAGAAACCGGCCCCCCGGCTCTGCTCGACCCGCTTCAACAATACCTGACGGAAGTCAACCGTTACCCCCTTTTAACCCGCGAAGAGGAAATGGAAACAGTTCACCATTACCATAAATTTCATGACAAGGAGTCGGCCCAGAAACTGGTGGTCTCCAATCTTCGGCTGGTGGTCAAAATCGCGCTGGAATACAACCGGGCTTTTCACAATTTGCTCGACCTGATTCAAGAAGGAAACATCGGCCTTTTAAAAGCGGTCAAAAAATACGACCCCGCCAAGGGGACCCGATTTTCCTACTACGCCTCTTGGTGGATCAGGGCTTTTATCCTTAAATATATTATTGACAATTTTCGACTGGTCAAAATCGGAACCACCCAGGCCCAAAAAAAATTGTTCTATAATTTGATGAAGGAAAAAAGAAAACTGGAGGCGCTTGGTTTTGCTCCGGAGAGCCGTTTGCTTTCAGAACGACTGGATGTGAAAGAAAAGGATGTGGTTCAAATGGAGCAGAGGATGATGGCCTCCGATTTGTCGCTGGACGCACCGACTCCGCATGCTGAGGGAAAAGTGAATCTTGATTTTTTTTCGGACGACTCGGTTCCGGTGGATGTCAAAGTGGAAGAGGATGAACTTAAAAAAAATCTTTTTGCCCACATGCAGGAGTTTGTGTCGGGGCTGAAGGAAAAAGAGAAAAAAATATTCAAGGAGCGCCTCTACGCCGAGGTCCCCAAAACCCTCCAGGAAATTGCCGACGAATATGGAATTACCCGGGAGAGAATCCGTCAATTGGAGGAACGAGTGGTCGCCAAGTTGCGAACCTTCTTCAAGCACAAAGGTTTTGAAGTCGAGAAAAAATAAAATGCAAAATAAAATGCACCCCTCCGTCATCATCCGGATGATCAACGAAACCCCTTCCTCCAAACATCTGGAACTGGAAATTAACTCTTCTCTCCAAAAAACTTACACGGCAGCCGGTCAATGGATTCAGGCGGGGTTGGCTGAAACAAAACCGGCGATCTTTGCGCTCTCGGGCGAGCCCTCTCACAAGAAATGGTCGATTCTCGTCAAAAACACATCTCCTTTGACCCAAAAAATAACCCAACTAAAAGAGGGAGATTCCTTGCTGATCAGCGAGGCCCAGGGAAAGGGATTCAAAATGACCGAAACAATCGGCAAACATATCTTTCTGTTCGCCGCCGGTTCCGGGATTGCGCCAATCAGGGCCGCGCTCCTCTGGATGTGTAAACGCCGCAGTCAGTTTGAGGCGATTACCCTGTACTATGGAGCCCGCAATCCCAATGAATTTGCTTATCAGAGAGAATTTGATGACTGGAAAAAAAAGAAAATAAAAATAATCCAGACCATTTCCAACACAACCCGCAAAGATTGGAACTCCCCGGTTGGTTATGTCCAGAAACTGATTCCGCATGATGAGATCGACTCCGCCCATACGACAGTTCTCATTTGTGGCATGCCCTCCATGATTCGGGAAGTGACGTCTGCTCTCAGACAAAAAGGGATCGCCAAAGAAAATATTCTGACAAATTTTTAAAAATTTTCACGGTGAGGGGCCTTTTTTCATTCTTTCCAGGGCTCTCTCAAAACTGACCAGTCGGCGAATCAGAGCATTATAGCGACTATGGGCACTTTTTGCATTGTCACGTTGCAGACAAGAGTAGAGAGAATACTCGGGGGAAAGTGGCCAATTCTATCTGGTCATGGGGAGGAATGGGGGATGTCGATCCTTCCGAGAGCGCCTACGAAGTACAGGCCTCATTGAAGAATTTGATTGACGAAAAAGACTCCCAAAAAAGGCCTCTCTTGTCGGTAATGGAGGGAACCGCCGACAAGCGGGCCGTGGAAGTGGCTCTGCTCCTGGATCCTCGCAACCTATCGTGCAGGCTGTTGCTGAGTCAGACAATGAAACGCCCCCAAGCCCCACACGAGGTCAGTCGAATCAATCCCCACCACCGAACGGGTGGAAAACAATTGTTTCAACGTTTCGAGCGCTGTTGAATCTTTAGGATCCCGGTAGGTGGGAACCAACACCACTTTATTCCCGATATAAAAATTGGCATAACTGGCGGGGAGTCGTTGTCCTTCATAAACAACCGGTGCCGGCATCGGAAGAGTAACAATCCGAAAAGGTTTTCTATCAGGACTACGGGCTTTTTGAAGACGATCCAAATTATCCTGCAACGGTTTGAAATTGGGATCGGCCGGATCTTCTTCAACAACAGTCACAATCGTATCGGGGCTTGCAAACCGGCTCAAGTCATCAATATGCCCATCGGTATCATCCCCGACAATCCCCTCCCCCAACCAAATAAAATGACTGACCCCCAGAGAATCGATCAGAAAATTTTCGATCTCCTTTTTGGAAAGATGCGGATTCCGATTTTTGTTTAACAGACAAGATTCCGTCGTCATCAAAATTCCTTCTCCATTGACATCGATCGATCCCCCTTCCATCACAATCCCAGGACTAAACATTTGGAGGCCCAGATAATCGGCAACCTTTTGTGGTATTTGATTATCCAGATCCCACGGCGGGTATTTCCCCCCCCATTTGTTGAATTCCCAATTGATGATGGCCATCCCCTGTGCCCGTCTGACAAACAGCGGTCCACAATCGCGCATCCAACTGTCGTTGGTGGGCCATTGATGAAAAATGACCCTGCTTAAATCAATCTTTTCCTTCGCCAACATTTCTCTGGCCAGATCTTCCATTTTTCCATCATTCACACTCAGATGAACATGTTCGCCGGTGGTTAAATGGCGAATCATTTCAACATAAACAGGAGCGATTTTTTCGAGCTTCCCCGGCCACGATTCTTCATTGTGCGGCCAGGCAAGCCAGGTGGCTTCGTGCGGCTCCCATTCGGCAGGCATGCGGTATCCAAGTTGAGAAGGAGTTGATTTCACGATCCGCGACTCACAGGGTTAAAACGGCGACAATCAAGAAAAGGCCAGGAGTGACGAGTTTCTTCAATCTGGGAAAGATCGCAAGAAACGATTACTACTTCTTCCTGATCATGACCAGCTTGTTGAAGTATCTTTCCAAACGGATCGCAGACAAACGATCCCCCCCAGAAATCAATTTTTTGCTCAAGTCCCACGCGGTTGACGGAGGCCACAAAAATTCCGTTGGCAATGGCGTGGGAGCGTTGGATTGTCACCCAGGCATCAAACTCGGTTTTGCCAATATCATTTCCTTTTTCAGACAACTGCCACCCAATCGCGGTGGGATAAAAAAGAAGTTGTGCTCCTTTTTCAGCGGCTACTCGTGCCGTTTCCGGATACCATTGGTCCCAGCAAACCAGGACGCTTAATTTTCCAAAACGGGTATTAAAAACCGGCACTCCCAGATTTCCCGGCTTGAAATAATATTTCTCAGAATAATAATGTTCCAGATCGTCGGGAATATGGAGTTTGCGGTATTTGCCCAAAAATGATCCGTCGGCATCCAGAACAACGGCGGTGTTGTAATAATCGGCACCATCCCGTTCATAGATTGAACCAACAACAACCACCCCCTCTTTTTTGGCAATCTCCTCCAACGTTTTGGTTGTTGGCCCCGGTACCGGTTCTGCCAACGCAAAATGCCGGTCTTCGTTGGTCTGGCAAAAATAGGGAGAGAGAAAAAGTTCGGAAACTGAAATGATCTGTCCCCCTTTTTGAGCCGCCTGACGAATGAATTCCCCAGCCGTGACAAGATTCTTGTCCCTCTTCTCGTCCATTTTCATTTGGACAAGACCCAGGGTGATTTTTTGGGGGGGGGACAATGTCATGGACAATCAATTTCTATAAAAAACAGGGAAGATTGGGAAGGGAAATTAAAAAAAAGATATTTGTACTTCCTTGTTCTTGACGCCCTCTTTTCTATTCGCTATGAGTCCCCCTTCCTATGAAAGTCAGAGTCGGCATCAACGGTTTTGGGAGAATCGGGCGGGGTATTGTCAGGGCTCTGATTCAGAAAAATTTTCCCATTGAACTGGCGGCCATCAACGAGCTGGGGGATCCGGCCACCAACGCCCATCTGCTTCAGTACGATTCGGTTCATGGAAAACTAGCTCTGCCTGTGACTGTCCGGGGGAAAAATCTTCAAGTAGGCGATCGGGAAATCCAGATGACTGCCATCAAAAATCCGGACGAAATCCCCTGGAGGAAAATGGGGGTTGAAATTGTGATGGAATGTACCGGACTTTTTACAAGCCGGGAGAAAGCCTCCCTCCATTTAAAAGGGGGGGCCAAAAAAGTTCTTATTTCCGCTCCCGCGGAGGATCCCGATATCACGGTGGCTTACGGGATTAATATGCATGCCTACGAACCCGATCGGCATCATCTTGTTTCCAACGCCTCCTGTACCACCAACTGTCTGGCACTGGTGGCCAAGGTGTTGCATGAGGAGTTTGGGATTGAGTCGGGCTTGATGAACACCATTCATTCCTACACCAACGATCAACGGATTCTGGATGTCGCCCACAAAGATTTAAGAAGGGCACGGGCGGCGGCTCTCTCCCAGATTCCCACCAAAACAGGAGCGGCCCAGGCCGTGGGACTGGTTCTGCCGGAGTTGAAGGGAAAAGTGGACGGGATGGCGGTCCGGGTTCCGACGGCCAATGTTTCCTGCGTTGATTTTGTTTGTGTCCTCAAAAAAGAAGCAACGGCGGAATCGATTAACGCGTTGTTTAAAAAATCATCCGAAGGAACTTTGAAGGGAATTTTGGGCTACAGCAATGAACCGCTGGTTTCGGTCGACTATAACGGCGATCCTCGTTCATCGATTGTCGATGGCCTATGCACCAAAGTCATAGGCAAGCTGGCCAAAGTTCTGGCCTGGTACGATAACGAAACCGGTTTTTCGCATCGGATGGTGGATGTGGCTGAGGGTTTACTTCATGTATCGGGTCATTGACGAATTTGATTTGAAGGACAAACGGGTTTTTATCCGCACCGATTATAATATCCCTGTCAAGGGAGGGGTTATTCAGGATGACACCCGCATTCGCGCCAGCCTCTCCACTCTGGAATATGCCATCAATCAGGGGGCCAAAATCATTATTGGATCCCATCTGGGACGCCCCAAAGGGGGAAGAGAAGAAAAATTTTCCCTTTTTCCGATTGCCGCTCATCTCACCGGACTTCTGAACAAAGAAGTTGTTTTTCCGGAAAACTGCGTCGGGGACAGTGTGCGCAAACTGGCCTCGGAATTGCGACCGGGTGATGTTCTCCTTTTGGAAAATCTCCGTTTTTGTCCGGAAGAGGAATCCAACAACGAAATTTTTTCAAAACAACTGGCCCAATTGGCCGATATTTATATCGACGATTCTTTTGGTACAGTCCACCGGGCCCATGCCTCCACAAACGGCATGGTCAAATTTTTCAAGGAGAAAGGAATCGGTTTCTTGGTTCAAAAAGAACTGAAATTTTTGCAGATTCTTTTGCAGAATCCCCAAAAACCTTTTCTGGCTGTTTTGGGGGGAGCCAAGGTGACGGATAAAATAGGGGTGGTGGAAAACCTGATGAATCATGTGGATGCGTTTATTATTGGGGGAGCGATGGCCTACACTTTTCTGAAGGCCAAAGGGGTCAAGGTGGGAAGGTCTCTGGTGGACGAATCCAAAATTCATCAGGCGGGGAGACTCTTGGAAAGAGCCAGCGTCAAGGGGGTTGATATTCTGCTGCCGGTCGATTCCTTGCTTGCTCCCCGAATTGAGGAGGGGGTTGAAATTCGGATAGCGAGGAATGAAGAGGATTGGGATAACTGGATGGGGTGTGACATCGGTCCCGAATCGATCAAAATTTTCAAGGAAGAAATTGCATCGGCTCATACCATTTTTTGGAATGGTCCCATGGGGGCTTTTGAAACCGCCGGATTTGAAAAGGGGACTGAAGCGATGGCGTTAGCCATTACGCAGAATAAAGGGATGACGGTTGTGGGAGGAGGCGATTCCATATCAGCCGTCAAACAGGCGGGCTACGCTGATCGAGTCACCCATCTCTGCACGGGGGGAGGGGCCGCCTTGGAATTTCTGGAAGGGAAGAAACTGCCGGGATTAAAGGTTTTGGAAATTTAATATGCGCACCCCATTAATTGTTGCCAACTGGAAGATGAATGGAACCGTGGAGGAGACGCTCAAGTTTTTGACCCGTTTCAAGCGATCTTGGAAAGCCCCCACCTCTGCAGTGGAAGTGGTTCTTTGTCCTCCCTTTACCGCTCTCTATTCATTATCGGTTGCGTTGTCGGAAGGATTGCCGGTCAAGATGGGGGCTCAGAATTGTTCGTGGCAGGAAAATGGCTCCCTGACCGGAGAAATCAGCCCTTCTTTTCTTAAAGAATTGGGTTGTCACTACCTGATTTTGGGGCATTCGGAAAGAAGAACGCTGTTTGGGGAAACCGATGAGATGATTTCCAAAAAAGTGGCGGCGGTCCTTCAACAGGAGATCACTCCCATTTTTTGTCTGGGAGAAACCGGTCCGGAGCGGGAGGGGGGAAAAACCTTGCAGGTGATTGAGAGGCAGTTGAGCCAGGGCATTGGAGGGGTGGAGAGAGGGTTTTTTGAAAAAATGGTGATTGCCTACGAGCCGGTTTGGGCAATTGGCACGGGACTTTCTGCCACACCGCAACAAGCCCAAGAGGCTCATCATTTTATCCGCGATTGGGTTGCCAAACAAAAGGGAACAGCGCTTGCTGGAACCACGCGCATTTTGTATGGCGGATCGGTGAGCCCCCAAAATATCGCTTCGTTCATGAGAGAAGCGGACATTGACGGGGCTCTGGTGGGGGGGGCTTCCTTGGAGGTTGACTCTTTTATCCGGATTGTTAATTATTAAACCATGATTCAATTTATTTCATCCATCGAGCCGTTCATTTTGGTTCTTCATTTTCTGGTTTGTATTTTTCTGGTTGTGGTGATTCTGCGTCAGGCGGGAAAAGGGGCCGACATGGGGGGCGCTTTTGGAGCGGGGAGTTCCCAGACTTTGTTTGGGGCACGTGGGGCGGCCACTCTACTTCAAAAGGTGACAACGGCGGCCGCTCTTTTTTTCCTGCTGACCTCGGTGAGTCTTTCGGCCATTCACAAAAAGCGCGCTGGTACAGGGGGAGGGACGGTGGTAACTGATCAACTGCCGGCTAGCGAATCCTCAGCGGCGGGACAAAATAACACGCCGGCGAATCAGCCTCCTGCGGAAAAATCAGCCTCAGACGCCAAGTAACGAAGGAGGTGAAAAAAGCAAGTCAGACTCCCCTCGATGTTGCTCGGGGTCTTGGCTTGTCGAAGGATTGCCAGCGATTCGCGCGGTGGTTTGGGGGCTATTGAAGGCCGGTTAGCCTTCAGAGCCCCTAATATTAATGCCCAGGTGGTGGAACTGGTATACACGCATGTTTGAGGGGCATGTGGCGCAAGCCTTGCGGGTTCGAGTCCCGCCCTGGGCACAAATTCGTAAATGGTGCGCATTTTGAAAAAGAATCGGCGGGCATTTTCATTCAGGGTCAATAAGCGCCAAGAAGGAAAATCGCCCCATCCGCAATGTTCGCAAGTGCAACTTCTGCCTCCTAAAAAAATAAATTTATTCATCCGACGACCGTAATCCAGCGTTGGTCGATTATCTGGCGGCCTTCCGAATAGCAGCATAAGGGGGAACATTTCTATTCTTTGGATTGAATCAAAAAACCCTGCATGACCTGACGGGCCTGAAGAACAGCGGAATCAAGAGGAAAGCCGCTGGCCAGAAAGCAGGCAATCAGGGTGGAAAGAGTACAGCCGGTTCCGCGGCATTTGTCGCCTGCCGGTTTGACGCGCGGGAAAATCATCCATTTTCTGATTCCGTCTGCCACAAAAAGATCCTGGGGCTTCGCTCCTTGAAGATGTCCTCCCTTGATCAAGACGGGAATATGATTTTGTTCAAAAAACCAGTGGCCCGCTTTTTCCATTTCCAACGGGGTTTTGACCGGCTTTCCGTAAAAAAATTCGGCTTCCGCCAGATTGGGGGTCCAGAGGGTAACGAGAGGGATTAATTGATCCCACAAAAATTTTTTTCCCGAACCAGTCAGTAGTGATCCCCCCGTTGAGGAGGTGAGAACAGGATCAAGAACAATCGGGAGCTTTCTTTTTTCTCCCTTGAGATAGTTTGAAAGAGTACGGACAATCGGTCTGCTCCCCAACATCCCAATTTTAATGGCTTGATATTGGGAAAACGGGAGAACCGACAAAAGTTGGTTGCCAAAAACCTTTTGGGAAACAGTTTGAGAATTTAAAAAAATTTCTTCGTTTTGGGCTGTCAGGGCTGTAACAACAGAGGATGGTTTTATATTTTTAAATGATGAGACCATTTCCAGATCACGCACCAACCCCGCATTTCCTGATGGATCAAGACCGGAGATGATGAGAATTTTTTTCATTTGAACAACCCCGAAAAAAAACGGGCCTCTTCTTCCACGTTATCCGCCTGACTTAAGGCTGAAATCATGGCACAAGCCGAAGCGCCTGTCTGGATTGTCTGGACAATGTTAGTTCGATTGATCCCTCCAATGGCTACAACCGGCTTGTCTGTCATGGCCGCTACTTTGGAAAGCAGGTCGAGTCCAACCACCGGATGATCAGTGGGCTTGCTGGCAGTTGGAAAAATGGCTCCCAAGGCCAGATAATCAATATCCTCCTTAAGAGCTTTCTTCACTTCGCTCAAGGAATGAGTGGAACGCCCAATCAAGCGGGAACGCCCAACAATCTTTCTCGCCTCCTCCACTGAGCGATCGTTCTGCCCCAAATGAACGCCATCGGCTCCCACTTCGGCCGCTATGTGCGGATCATCATTGACAATAAACAGGAAATCAAAATGATTTTTGAATGACGCGATTCCAAGGCAGTGGCAAAGAAGACTTGTCCGATCCGCTTTTTTTTCACGCCACTGCAAAATTCGGGCCCCTCCCGCCAGACAGGCTTGCGCAATTTCAAAAGGGGATCGGGATCCACAAAACGAAGGATCAAGGATGGCATACAGCCCCTGAATGCTTTTAACTGACATTCAATTCTCTCATTTTTTTTCGAAGGGTATTCCGATTCACTCCCAGGAGATCGGCCGCTTTCAACTGATTTCCCTTCGTATACAGAAGAGCCAGCCTGATTAAAGGTTTTTCCAGACTGGGAAGAAATTGACCATGGAGATTCGTTAAATGCTCTCCCTTGTGCTGGGCAAAAAAGACCTCCAACTTTTTGTAAATCAGTTCCTCAAGGGATGAGTCTTCCACACGAAAAGATAAAAGCTCCCCGTGAGACTTTTGGAGAAGAATTTCAAAATCTCTCTTTTCTAGAACCGGTCCCTGGCTTAAAACAACTGCCCGTTTGATGATATTTTCCAGTTCCCGAACATTCCCCGGCCAATGATAGGATTTTAAAAAATCCAACGCTTCATTCGAAACTTTTTTGACGATTTCGTCCCTGCGTTGATTCAAAAAATAATCAACCAAAAGGGGAAGATCACTCCTCCGCTCCCTCAAAGGAGGGAGATGAATGGGAACGACATTCAGCCTAAAAAAAAGATCTTCGCGAAACTCCCCTCTTTTGACGCGATCATTCAAATCACGATTGGTGGCAGCCACAATCCGGACATTCACCGAAAATGTTTTGGTATCCCCTACCCGTTGCACCTCCTTGTCCTGCAACACCCTTAAGAGCTTGGCCTGCAGGGAGGTGGGCAAATCGCCAATCTCATCTAAAAAAAGGGTTCCCAGGTGGGCCTGTTCAAAAAAACCGGGTTTGTCCCTGACCGCGCCAGTAAAGGCCCCTTTCTTGTAGCCAAACAATTCGCTTTCCAGCAATTCGCGTGGGATGGCTGAACAGTTGACCACCACAAAAGGATAAGGAGCCCGGTTTCCCTTGTAATGAACCGCCTTGGCAACCAGCTCCTTGCCGGTGCCACTTTCTCCGGTCAATAAAACAGTCACATCCTGATTGGCCACCTTGCCGATCATCTTGTAGATTTCCTGGATAGCGCGCGACTTTCCAACCAGCGTGAAAGCGGAAAGGGGATCCTGCACCCCTTCGGTCTTCATGAACCGAACCTCCGTTTGCAGGCGGCGGGTTTCCAGCGCCCGATCGACCAGGAGGGATATTTCATCCAGGTCAAACGGCTTGGTGATGTAGTCGTAGGCTCCCCGCTTCATCGCTTCCACCGCGTTTTCCATGGTGTCCTGGGCGGTGATGACAAAAAGAAAAGGATGGGAGATAAACGATTTCTGTTGATTCAAAAGATCCAGGCCGTTCATATCGGGCATCCGGATATCCAGAAAAGCCAGATCAATGGGGTAGGTTTTTAAATAGGCCAACGCCTCCTCTCCGGTTCGGGCGCGATGGACTTGAAATCCCTTCTTCTCCATGGCGCGTGACAGGATGGTTCGAATACTGGTCTCGTCATCAGCTATAAGAATTTGTGTCATAATAATGGGGGCTTTGCCGCAGGCTACCCTCAAACCCCCCGTGGATTCGCTCGGACTGGCAAAGCCAGATCCTCGTTCATAGCCGTGTCAATTAGACCGGCAAATAAACGGTAAAGAGTGTTCCTTTTCCCACTTCGCTTTTCACTTGAATATCCCCTTCATGTTCTTCAACTATTTTCTGGCAAAGGGGGAGTCCCAAACCGGTTCCCCCCGTTTTGGTGGTATAAAAGGGGAAAAAAATTTTCGGCAGATTGTCTGCCGGAATTCCCACTCCCGTATCTTCTATTTCCACGGCAATCAACTGTCTTTTTTTATCCCGCGTGCGGACTCCAAAATCAGTGACCATTCGGGAGCGGAGAATGATCTTCCCCTCCTCCTCGATCGACTGGCGAGCATTTTTAATCAGGTTCAAGAAAACCTGGGACAAGGCCGCCTCGTCTGCCTGAACGGGAGGAAGGCTGGGGTCGAATTCCGCAAGATAATGAATGCGTTCCGCGGCTACCGTTTTTTGCAAAGCAATCAGGTCATTCAAAATCTGGTTTAAATTGACCCTTTTTTTGTCAAGAATCTTTGGTTTTGAAAAATCAAGCAAATCGGTCAATAGACGATCAACCCGGGTCACTTCTTTTTGAATGATATCGGCCAAAGCCACCCATTCCTCTTCTTTCAGTTCATTTTTGAGCATTTGACTCGCCCCCTTGATGCCGCTCAGCGGATTCTTGATTTCGTGCGCCAGCCCCGAAGAAAGGGCGTCCAGGTAATGTCGTCTTTCCATTCTTCTTTCCTGTTCTTCAAAACGAACCAGCCCGGAACGGTCCCGGAAAAGCATGCTGATCGCCAGAAAGAGGCCATCCGATCCAATCAAGGGAAAGAGTTCCACGTCCATCGGACCGTTTTTTCCCCCCTTAAAAAGAACCACATCCCTCAAATAATAACTTCCCCTGAGATCGATTACTTTGTGAAGGGCCTCCAGGACTTCGGGATGATCGGAAAAGAGATCAAAAATGGAATCATGAGAGGTAAAAAATTTTTCCCGGGTAAAAAAGGCGGAGAAGACCGTATTCTTAAAAAGAATTTTTCCATCCGCCTGGGCAATGACGACCGCATTGCGCAAATGATTTAAAAAAAGATCGAGTGTAATAGATTCCATGAAATTCTATTGAAAAAAATTCTGGATTGTTTGCGACAACAAGGTCCAATCGTCCATCCGAACCACCTGATTTCTGAATTCCGCTCCGCCGGGCAGTCCCTTCGAATAAAGACAGAGATGTTTACGCATTTGTTTGATCCCTGATTCAGTACCAAAAAGTTCAAAAAAATAGTCGTACTGCCTCAAAATCAGATTTTTGAGTTCCCCTCGATCCGGCTTCCAGGAATGTTGATCGACAAAATTCTTGAAAATCCAGGGGGTCTCTGAGGCCCCCCGACCGGTCATCACCGCATCGCACCCCGTCTCTTCCATCATCCGATAGGCATCGTCATACGTCTCCACATCTCCATTGCCAATCACTGGAATTGTTAATTCCTGCTTCATTTTTTTGATGAGTCCCCAGTCAGCTTGGCCGGAATATCCTTGCGCCCGGGTCCGGGCATGCAACGTCACCCCGTTTAATCCACATTCTTCCGCCAGTTTTGCCACATCGAAGGCCTGATAACAACGATCATCCCAGCCGGCTCTCATCTTGACGGTAAAAGGAATTTTGAGAACCTTTCTCATCCTTTCAAAAATTTTTCGAACCAGAGAGAACTGATTGAGAAGAGCCGATCCCCCCCCATCATCGACAATTTTTTTAGCGGGGCACCCCATGTTGAGGTCGATCAAATCGATGCCAGTATCCTGAATGATGCGGGCTGCTTCTTCCAGATCATCCGGATTATTGCCAAAAACTTGAAGGCCAACAGGGCGCTCCGACTCATCGTAGGACAGCATCGCCTTACTTTTTTTGTCCCCCATCACCAGCGCGCGGGCGGAGACCATCTGGTTCATCACCAGCCCCGCCCCCTGTTCCTTGCAAATCCGGCGAAAGGCTTTGTGGGTAATCCCGCACATCGGCGCCAAAATCAGACGGTGAGGGATTTTAAGTGCCCCGATTTTTAATGGGGACAAGCTTTTTGAATCTAATGACATGGGAATGCTTTTATCCGATGCCTAAATTTTAGGCAAGATGGAAACCAAATAAATCCTTCCCGTTCAACTTTCTTTAAACCTCCTACTCTTCCATTTGCCTTTTATTCCTATTTCACTTATTATACTAAAAGGGGTTATAAATGAAATGGATTAAAGTCACAAAAAGACTTCGTTCGCTGGGACTTGTTATTTTTACGACGCCCGAATTTATGCGGGCCACCGGTTTTTCTGGAACCGGGGCGAGAAAATTTCTTTTGCGCTATACAACCCAAGGAGCCCTTTGGCAGTTAAAAAGGGGAACTTATGCCCTTCGGGAGGGCTTTCTTCACCCCTGGATTGTCGCCAATAAACTTTATTCTCCCTCTTATGTTTCGCTTGATTCAGCTCTGTCTCACTATGGCCTCATTCCTGAAAGTGTGTATGGGGTAACCTCGGTGACCACTCGTATGACCCGCGAATTTGAGGCTTGTGACACTTTTTTTTCTTACCATACCATTAAGGCTCAAGCTTATCATGGCTACATCCCTCTCTCCATTGAAGGAAAAACAGTTCTTGTTGCAGAGCGGGAAAAAGCAGTGGCTGATACTCTTTATTTTGTCCATCTCGGCAAGAAAAGTCTGAATGAACGGATTTTTTGGAAAGGAATTAATAAAAAAAAATTATTCTTTTATTTAAAACAATTTAACCGGAAAAATTTTATAAACTGGAGCCAACATGTTATCTCAAACAACTCTTAAAGAGTTTGCTACTCGATTTCAAACAACAGAAGCCAATATGATGCGGGAATACCTTCAGAACGTAATTCTTTCTCATCTTTATCGCCATCCTTTGTCTCACAAATTAGCTTTTAAAGGGGGGACGGCTTTGCGGCTTCTTTTTAATAGCCCTCGTTTTTCTGAGGATTTGGATTTTAGCGGACACCTGAATGCCTATCATGTCAAAGAGATTTTAGAGGAGACTTTTCAGCAGATAGTGCAGGAGGCACTTCCTTTTGAGGTGGTTGAATCATCCCCCACATCAGGGGGTTATTTTGCTCTCTATCAATTTGAGTTGTACGGTCAAAAAATCGGAATTGAATTCAGCTTTTCATTCCGTCAGTCAGTCAAAGGAGAACTCGTTTTGGTTGCGACCCCTCTGATCCCTCATTATCAATGCATGGCTCTTCCCATCAAACAAATGGCGCGGGAAAAAATGCAGGCGCTCTTGTCTCGCAAAAAACCGCGTGATTTTTTTGATCTTTATTTTTTGATACGCGCCCGTCAAGGTGTTGAGAACATCATTCCTTTAAAAGAGCAGCTGCTTAAAGAAGTCGCCCAATTGGATCCAAAAGTTATCCAACGTGAATTAAAAATTTTTTTACCGGTTAGCATGCATCAGCTTTTAAAAAATTTTCCCAAAACATTGGCTTCAACACTCAACCAACTTTAAAAGTTTCAACGCAAAAAAAATATGATCAACTTGTTTTAAGGGACTTTCTAATGCAACATGGTCTCAGTTACCATTCGAAACCAGGTTTATAAAGTTAGTTGGTCCTCTTCATAAAGAGGGGTTTTTTTGGACTTCTTAATTTTTGCAAGAATGGAGTGAATACGAAACAGATGTGGATAGCTATATCCCATTTAAGCTCGCTCTCCATGAAGTCTTTCTTGTTAATAATCACAATACATCCACGCGTGGTCTGGACTGCGCCCCTGGGTCTGGACAGTGGGGTGACGATGTGAGAGGGGTTGACCGGTTTCAAGGAAGGAGCCGGTCATGGGAAAGATACGAAGGAAGT
>SBBF01000085.1 GCA_005240075.1 Nitrospira sp. | reverse complement strand
TTAATAGAATACTCGAGATGGAGCGAGGATCTGGCTTTGCCAGTCCGAGCGAATCCAATGGGGGTTTATCCAGCACTCAAAAGCTTTTGAGTGCTGGATGAAGGGGCGCCGGAGGCAAAGCCCCCATATACATAGTCTATTTTATTACAGAATTTAATCTACAGGAGGGAGTTATGGCCAAACCGGCAGGAGATAAAAAAGGATCCAATACCCTGATCGGGTATCCCATTATTGAGAAACTGATTCAAACCGAGGATTTTTCGAAAGTGAACGAATCGGTTTCCAGTTGTTATGATACACTGGAAAAAATGCTTAAAAATAAAACGGGGGGCTTAAAAAAACAAAAAGGGATCCGATCTGCCTTGAAGGCCTATGACTTAACAATTGATTTGATTAGGGAATTACTCAAAACCAAGTATGAATTAATTCGGCAAAACCAGCAGAAAGGAGTAGAAAAAAAATAAACAAGAAAAAAAGCAACACTCCCCCCCTGTCCTGCCGATAATAGGGGTGAAAGGGCCTAAAAGTTTAAAGGCCCAGTAAAAATAAGGAGGATTTGAATATGTCTACAGCCAATCCTATTGAAACAAATGTTGTTGATAACGCGGGGGTTTCAACCACCGCGCAAGTCAACAGTGTCGGCAAGTTTTCCAGTGTTCTGGATGCGGCCAGTTATGCTGCTTCCATTGCAGGGCCGGCCGGCTACTACACCGCGGCTGAATATGCCCCCAGCAGTGCTGATATTGTTGGTGCGGCTGTGAATTCCACCGCCAGCTACGGTGGCGGGACCGGTTATTCAACCACACCGGGCGTTTATTCCGGGGCCACTTCAAACTATTATGGTTCTTCTTCCACTCTTGGTTTGTCGGCCAGTGGGTCGCTGGGTTATAGTACCACCGGTTCTTCATCTGATGACATGCTTGCAATGGCGCAGGAGCAGTTGGCGGCCAGTCAAACCTCCAGCATTGCCATGTTGATGGTCCAGGATGAAATGGGAATGCAAAATCGGCTTTATACGTCGGCTTCCAATTTGATGAATTCGCGCGATACCATGTTGGCGACTATTATTAGAAACGTTCGTGTGGGTTAAAAGTAAGTGTAGGGGCGGTTCGCGAACCGCCCCTACATTATTATAAACAAGGAAGGGGGAACATCCATGATCGACGTGCCACGTGATGACTTAGTCATGATGTTAGAAGCGGGGTATATCTATCTGGCCATGGGGAAGTTTTCGGAGGCGAAACAGATTTTCGAAGGAATCATTACTTTAGCTCCCAAGCATGAAGTGCCCCAGGTGGCGCTGGCCAATGTTCTTTTTGCCCAAAAAAAATATCTTCAGGCAATTCGAATCTTAAAGGAGGCGCTGGAATTGAATCCTCAAAGTGCTTTTGCTCATGCCCATCTGGGAGAAGCCCTTTTGTTTTACGGCAAGAGAGATCAGGCGCTTCAGTCATTAAATCGGGCCTCTCAAATAGAACCAACCGGCAAGGCGGGGGATTTTGCCCGTTCCCTCTCTCAGCTTGTGTCTATGGGGTATGATCCGGTTCGGTTGAGGGAGGAAGCCAGAAAGCAAAAGTAAAATGAAAGAAAAACTCCTTATTTTTACGTTTTTCATTCTGAATTTTTCGTTTCTGACAGCCTGCACTGAAATTGTTCTCCTGCAGGATTTGGAACAGCGCGATGCCAACGAAATTATGGTGATGCTTGCCCGGAACGGGATCGAAGCCAAAAAAAAGGGGGTTGAAAAACAGCAAACCACCACTTGGACCATTACAGTTTTGAGCGGCGATGAGACAAGGGCTCGGGAACTTCTCGTTGCCAATAATCTTCCCCGTCAGAGGGAATTGGGTTTGTCCGGTGTTTGCAAGGAATCGGGGCTGATTCCCACTCCCAAAATGGAAAAATGTCGGGAACTCTTGGCCCTCAAGGGGGAAATCATTAATTCGCTGGAATCGATTCCCACGGTTGTTGATGCCGATGTCGTGTTAAACATGCCGGACAAACAGGATTTTCCGGACGAAAACAATCCGGCTCCCCGTCCGACCGCTTCGGTGGTGATTCAGGTCGATACTCCTCTGGGGGAGACGATGGTGATTGATGAATCAAAGGTTCAGCAATTTGTGGCTAATTCAGTGAGCGGCATGGATGTTCGGGATGTTGCGGTGATTATTACTCGTTCTTCCGGAGGAGGGGGGACTGAAAATCAGCCTGACGAATCGATCAAAACAGCAGTGACTGTTGGTGAGGAAGATGGCGAGGAGGGAGAAGAGCTGGAGGAAGAATTTTCAACAGTCGGGGGGCTCTTAATGGACCCCGGTTCAGCCAGGAAATTCAAGTTGATCATGGTATTGGGATTGGTGGTTGTGGTTGCTTTATCGGGCACTTTGATTGCTGTGTTGCTTAAAATGGCCCGGGGAAGAAAAACAGGGGGGCTACCGGCCATGGTCAACACTCATCAACCGGCCTTGCCAGACAAGGCTGTGATGGACAATCTGGTGAATGAGGCGGGGCAGGCTGGGCGGGGCCCCCGAAGGACAGTATAAGAAAAATCATTTTTTTAGAAACTTTGGTGGTCGATTGAGCCGATAATAATAAAGAGAACGCCCCCTCGGGAAGAATCTGGCTAAAGCCAGTTCTGACTTTGGAGGCCTGCTTCATCGGCTTCGCCGAAGGCGGAGACCGGAAGCTATTAATAAAGATAGAAGGTGAGCGTTATGGGAATATTGCAAAATACAACCCCCGCGAATTTAAGAATCGATTACGGAACCGCCTACAACTATATTGGGCCGGAAGCCCCCAAAAAGACTTTTTGGCAAAAATTGGGGACAGGGCTTGCCAAGTTCATGTCGTTTGCCGGCCCCATTGGAGCGGCGGTAACGGCGGTCGCGCTCCCGGGAATTGGGCTTCCGATAGCGGCTGGTTTGTATGGATTAACCCGTTTTTCAAACGACAAACTCTATCAATCCCAGATCAAGGATAACATTGAAATGTCCAGCCAACCCCAGCCGACTTCGGTTCAATTTCCGGGGCTGTTTGACACGAACCCCCTTTCAGCCGGCCAGCAAGCGACCGAATTCATGGCCCCCAGCTCGTATGATGCCCAAATCGGCGATGTGATTATCCAGAGAGATTCGGCCCATCAGGAAGCAGTAACGAACTTTTAATGTAATCGGTCAGTGATGTAATGCCTCAGTTTTTCCTTCCAAGACCGTAAACACCAGTTGCCAAAACATGGCGGATATTTGATAAACCTCTGGGGACTTCATCCGCCAGAGGCGG
>SBBF01000029.1 GCA_005240075.1 Nitrospira sp. | reverse complement strand
CACCCCCCCTTTGCCATCCCCCACAACGATCAGCGCCGAAAAACTGAACCGCCGCCCCCCTTTGACCACTTTCGCTACACGCGCGATATGAACAATCCGTTCAATAAAAGCCCCTTCTTCTTCATTTGTCATCAGATTATCTGCCATAATCAAAACTTTAAGCCTCCCTGTCGCGCCGCATCGGCCAGAGCCTTGATGGCGCCATGATATTTAAAACCATTCCGATCAAAAGCAATCCCTTCTATCTTCATCGATTTGGCTTTTTGGGCGAGTAATTTCCCCACTTCTTCTGCCGCCTTAATCCCTCCCCCCGCTTTTGATATTTTCAAGGAATCAACCGCCGTGACCGTTTTGCCGTTCAAGTCATCAATCAATTGCGCATAGATATGCCGCAAACTTCGATAGACAGAAAGCCGCGGCCGTTCCGGAGTTCCAAAAATCTTTTTTCGAACTCTCTCTTTGCGCTCGATTCTTTTTTGAAGTTTAATATTTGGCATTTATTTATCGGGGGCTGGCCAAGCCAGATCCTCACTCAGAACCTCAACTTGCTATTTTGCTCCTGCTCCTCCACCTGTAGCGGCCGCTTTGCCCACTTTCCGCTGGATCACTTCATTTTCGTACTTGATCCCCTTCCCCTTGTAAGGCTCGGGAGGTCTTAATCCTCTCACGGAAGCGGTCACCTGTCCCACCTGATCGCGCGATGAACCGGAAATAGTCAGGCGGGTCTGTTTTTCAACCACAATCTTAATCCCCTTGGGGATAGGGAAAACAACCGGATGCGAAAAACCCAAAGTCATGACAAGATTATCCCCCTTGACTTCAGCCCGGTAACCAATCCCCTGAATATCGAGCACCTTGTTAAAACCTTGAGACAAACCGGTCACCGCGTTTTGAATCAAAGCACGCGTCACCCCCTGAAAACGGCGTCCATCCGTTGTTTCCTTTTTCCTCTTCACGACAATCTGCTTCGAGTCAATTTCAACCACCACTTCCGGTGAAAGTCGAAGCTCCGTCTTTCCCAAGGGAGATTCAAAGTGAAGCGTCGAATCGGCAAGTCTCGCTTTCACTTGATCAGGCAATACAACCGGTTTTTTACCCACTCGAGACATTATAATTGAGGCTCTTCTGGCCCGTTTGTTGCTACTCGCATTATTTACCCCGTGGGATCACATGCATATCCCACGGGGTGAATTCCGGGCCTCAAATGACCTTTCATCCAGCACGCAAAAGCTTTGGAGTGCTGGACCCCCCCGCGCTCACAACTGGCAAAACCAGATGGCTCGCTTAAAAATAATCTTTACCAGACCTCGCACAGGACTTCCCCCCCAATCTTGGAGGCATAGGCCTGTTTGTCGGTTAGAACTCCTTTCGGGGTTGACAGGATGGAAACCCCCATCTTGTAAGAACAGAGATCTCTGTACCCTTTATAAACCCTCCCCCCCGGACGACTGACACGATTCAAACGATGAATGATCGACTTTGACTTCCCCTGATATTTGAGAAAAATGGTCAAGATTCCCTGAGGCTTCAAATCCTGTTTGACGTATCTTTCCAAAAACCCTTCCGCCACAAGAATTTTAACAATTTCTTCCTTAATCCAGGAGGCGGGCACATTCACCGTTTCATGGCGCGCCTGGATGGCGTTACGAATTCTTGTTAACAAGTCTGCAATGGGATCGGTTGTCATAGTCTACCAACTCGCTTTCGTTACCCCCGGTATTTCTCCCTGGAGGGCTCTTTTTCTGAAACAGAGTCGACACATGTCAAAGCGACCAATATAAGCGCGGGCTCTTCCACACAGGGGACAGCGATGATAACCGCGCGCCTTGAATTTTGGCTTTCGTTTCGCCTTAACTCTTAATGAAGTCTTAGCCATAATTTCTATGTCCTGAAAGGAAAACCCAACGCCTTCAGAAGGGCCATTCCCTCCTTGTCATCCCTGGCCGTTGTAACCAGAGTGATATTCATCCCTCGCGGTTTATCAACCTTGTCATAAACAATCTCCGGAAAGATGATCTGTTCCGTAATCCCGAAAGTGTAATTTCCCCTTCCATCAAAACCACGCGGAGACAATCCCTTAAAATCGCGCGAGCGGGGAAGAGCGATATTCACCAGACGGTTGAAAAATTCATACATCCTCTTCCTGCGAAGAGTCACCCGGACTCCAATCGGAACTCCCTCCCTCAGTTTAAAGGCGGCAATCGACTTTTTGGCTCTTCGAATGGAGGGCTTTTGTCCCGTAATCTGAGCCATCTCTTTGCCTGCCAAGTCCAGAATTTTGGCATCGGTCACTGCTTCCGCCAGACAGGAATTGACCACAATCTTGTCCAGTTTCGGCACACGCATGACATTCTTGATGTTGAGATCGGTCATTAATTTTGGCACAACCTGCTTCTTGTAAAAATCTTGCAACATAATTTATTTATCCAAAACTTCCCCACATTTCTTGCAAACACGAACTTTTTTTCCATCCTTTAGAATTTTAGCTCCTAATCGTACTCCCTTCGTGCATTTGGGACAGTAATACATCAGATTTGAAAAATGGAGACTCGCCTCTTTCTCAATCACCCCCCCTTGTGGGTTTGTTTTGCTGGGACGGGTATGTTTTTTAACCATGTTGAGTTTTTCCACCAAAACACGATTACTCTCGGTTAAAAACTTGAGCAACTTGCCGGTTTTCCCCTTTTCCTTTCCGGCAATCACGATCACGGTGTCGTCTTTTCGAAGTGAGAGTGTCATATATGAAATTCAAAATTTAAAATGCAAAATTTAAAAATGAGGTACCTTATTTTTGAATTTTACATTTTGAATTTAAAATTGCCTACAATACTTCCGGTGCCAACGATATAATTTTTAAAAATTTCTTGCCCCTCAATTCTCTCGCCACAGGCCCGAAAATACGGGTTCCCACCGGTTCGCCCGCCGGATCAATCAAGACAGCGGCATTTTCATCAAATCGAATGTAGGTTCCATCGGGCCGGCGAATTTCTTTGCGGGTCCTCACAATCACCCCTTTTTTCACATCCCCCTTTTTAACCTTCGAATTGGGAAGCGCTTCCTTGACAGCCACAACAATAACATCTCCCACGGTGGCATAACGCCTCCGGGTTCCCCCCAAAACCTTGATACAAAAAAGTTTCCTGGCTCCGGAATTGTCTGCCGAATTGAGAAGAGTCGTCATTTGAATCATAAATTGATTCCCCCCGATTTTTCAAGAACCTGGGTCACCTTCCATCTTTTCTCCCGACTGATGGGGGGAGATTCTTCAATTAAAACCTTGTCTCCCACCCCGCAGGCATTGGTTTCATCATGCGCCTTGAATTTTTTGCTTCGGGTATAATACTTCTGGAAAAAAGGATGTTTCACCCGCTGACTGACCCGGACAACGACCGTCTTTTGCATTTTGTTGCCAACCACCATCCCCACTCGTGTCTTTTTGTTTGCACTCATGCTTATCCCTTTTTCTTTTCTTGTTCGATCGTCAGGAGACGAGCCAGATTTCTCTTCACTTCAAGAATCCGATGGCTCTTTTCCAACTGGCCAGACCCCTTTTTGATCCTCAAATGAAACAGCTCACTGATGAGTGCTTTCTTCAAGCTCCCTCTTTCATGCTCCGGCTTTTCCCGAATCTCTTTAGGCGTCACGATAGTTGCTCCTTGAAACAAATTTTGTTCTTAAAGAAAGCTTGTGCGCCGCCAGAGTTAAAGCCTCTTTGGCCATTTCCTGATTGACCCCTTCCATTTCAAACAAAATCCTTCCCGCTCTGACAGGAGCGACCCAGTCTTCAGGGGAACCTTTCCCTTTTCCCATCCGGGTTTCGAGCGGTTTTTTGGTCAGCGGCTTGTCGGGAAAAATCCGGATCCAGACCTTCCCCCCTCTCTTGATAAAACGGGTCATCGCAATACGCCCCGCTTCAATCTGACGGGTTTTGATCCAACCGGTTTCCAAAACCTGCAGGCCATAATCTCCGAAAGCAAGATTAACGCCGCGGTTGGCTTGACCACGAATCCTCCCCTTTTGCAATTTCCTGTATTTAACTTTTTTTGGTTGTAGCATTTTAATTCCTTCCCGCTCACTTCGTTCGCGATGAAGGGGGCCTCCGAACTCAGAACTGGTAAAACCAGATTCTTCTCTCAGGGGCACCCGAGGTTACTGGATCACCACGTCCCCTTTATATATCCACACTTTCACCCCAATCACTCCATACGTTGTATTCGCCTCCGCCAAACCATAATCAATGTCGGCCCGCAGGGTATGAAGAGGAACCCGCCCCTCCCGATACCATTCCACCCGGGCAATTTCAGCTCCCGCCAATCTTCCGCCACACTTGACTTTGATTCCTTCGGCTCCAAACTTGAGAGCGGTCAAGACCGCCTTCTTCATGGCTCTCCGAAAAGCAATGCGCCTTTCAAGCTGAAGAGCAATGTTTTCAGCCACCAGCTGGGCATCCAGCTCCGCCTTCCGAACCTCCTGGATGTTCAGATAAATTTCATTCCCCGTCAACGACTGCAAATCCTGCTTGATCTGGTCGATACCGGTTCCCTTCTTACCGATCACCAGTCCGGGGCGGGACGTATGAATCGTAATCTTCACTTTAGTGGCAGCCCGCTCAATTTCAACGCGGGATATTCCCATCCCTTTCAACCTCTCCTCAATCAACTCCCGAAAATGGATATCCTCGTGAAGCCATCGGGCATACTCTTTTTTGGAATACCACCGCGACAGCCATGGCTTGGTAATCCCTACCCTGAAACCAGTTGGATTTGTTTTTTGTCCCATACCTTTTAAATTCTTTCCTCCAATACAACGGTCATGTGCGATGTTCTTTTCAAAATCCTGTCGGCCGAACCTCTGGCGCGAGGGTTGAATCTCTTCAAGGTGGGACCAACATTCACAAAAATTTTCTTCACAAACAGCGTGTCCACGTTGACCCCCTGTTTCTGGCTCGCATTGGCCAAAGCGGAACGGATCAACTTGGACACGTTCCCACTTCCCCCTTTTTTACTGAACTTGAGGAGGTCAAGCGCCGCGTCAACTTTTTTCCCCCGCACCTGATCGACAATCAATCTGAATTTGCGCGGGCTTCTCCTTAAATGGCTGAATGTCGCTTGAGTTTCCATTTGTATACCTTCCCGCTTCGCCCCTTTGGGGCCTCGCGATGAAGGGAGCCTCCGTGATCAGAACTGGCAAAGCCAGATTCTTCTATCGGGGGCGCCCGTTAAGCGGGTTTGACCGCTTCTCCTTCTTTCGGCGTCTTGCGATCGCCGGAATGGATGACAAAAGTTCTGGTGGCGGCAAATTCTCCCAGCTTGTGCCCCACCATATTTTCATTCACAAAAACCGAAACAAATTTTCGCCCATTGTGAACGGCGAAAGTCAATCCCACAAAGTCGGGAGTAATCGTTGACCGCCGGGACCAGGTTTTAATCACCTTTTTGGAGTGAGACTCCCAGACTTCATTGATCTTCTTCAACAAATGAGCATCTGTAAAAGGCCCTTTTTTAATTGATCGTGGCATTTTATATGCCTTCCCGCTTCGCCCCTTCGGGGCTTCGCGATGAAGGGGGCCTCTAAGGTCAGAACCGGCCAAGCCGGATTCTTCCTCATCTGGCACCCTCTATATTCTTCTATCCTTTACAATATATTTATCGGTTCGCTTGTTATTCCTTGTCTTGTATCCCTTCGTCGGCTGACCCCAGGGAGTCACCGGATTCCGTCCCCCATGATCCTTCCCATGTCCTCCACCGTGCGGATGATCCACCGGATTCATGGCGGTCCCCCGAACATGAGGCCTGCGCCCCGACCAGCGGGTGACCCCCGCCTTTCCAATACTGATATTTTCATGATCGAGGTTCGCCACTTGTCCCACCGTTGCCCGGCAGTCGACAAGCACTTTTCTCACCTCTCCCGACGGAAGTCTGATCAGGGCAAATTTCCCCTCCTTGGCCATCAACTGAGCCATGCTTCCGCCGCTTCTAACCATCTGCCCTCCATGCCCCGGCTTCAATTCAATATTATAAATCGCGGTTCCGGCCGGTATGTTCTTTAAGAGAAAAGCATTTCCCGGTAAAATATCCCCCTCCTTGTTTGACGAAACAACCTTTTGCCCTACTTGAAGACCGTGAGGAGCAATCATGTACCGTTTTTCTCCATCGACATAATGAAGCAGCGCAATCCTCGCTGTTCGGTTAGGATCATATTCAATGGAAACAATTTTGGCTGGAATCTCCAGCTTGTCCCTCACAAAATCAACTTGCCGGTAGAGCCGCTTGTGCCCCCCTCCCATAAAACGGGAAGTGATATGCCCCCGGTTGTTTCTTCCCCCCGTTCGGGGAAGATATTCACAAAGCGATTTTTCAGGATTCCCCTTCGTGATTTCCTTGAAATCGTGGGTTGTCCGAAATCGCAAGCCGGGCGTTATGGGATTGTATTCCTTCATTACACTCCTTCAAAAATTTCTATTTTTTCCCCTTCTTTTAACTCAACCGTCGCTTTCTTGAAATTGGGACGCCTCCCCACCGAACGACCAACCCTCTTATCTTTCCCCCGTATGATCGTCGTATTGATATGGGTCACATGCACTTTAAACAGTTGCTCCACGGCAGAACGGATCACCCCCTTGGCAGCCCTTTTGTCCACCACGAAGGAATAAACATTCCTCCATTCTTTCTGGGCCAGGGCCTTTTCGGTAACTAACGGACGCTTAATGACTGTTTCTATGTGCATAAGATGCCTTCCCGCTCATCCGCTTCAAGGCGGATTTCGCGATGAAGGGAGCCACCGAGCTCAGGACTGGCAAAGCCAGATCCTTCGACAAATGGCGTTATAAAAAGTATCTATGTAAGATACCGATTCCTTACCTGTTCAAAAGATTCCTTCGTAAAAATAATATGCTGAAATTTCAAGATATCTGCCACCTGCAACTGATCCGTCTGCGCCACTCTGAACCCCTTTAAATTCCTGATCGACTTGGAGATCGTTTCATGGGGTTTGTCCAAAACAACCATGCCGCTCCTGACTTTCAAACTTTTAAAAAATTCGGCCGCTTTTTTGGTCTTGATCTCGGTCAATGGAATTTCATTCACAATCACAATCTCTTTATCGATCAACTTGGAGCGTAAAGCTTCGCGAAAACCCAACTGCCTCACTTTCCGGGGGAGTCTAATCGTAAAATCACGCGGATGGGGCCCAAAAACACGTCCCCCTCCGACAAAAGGAGACGACTTCCGGGAACCATGACGCGCATTCCCTGTCCCTTTTTGCCTAAAAATCTTTTTGCTGGTTCGGTCAACCTCCGCCCGTGTTTTTGTGTCAACCGTTCCATGATGACGTCCCGCCAAATTGGAGCGAACAAGCGTATAAAGAACAGCCCTGTTCAACTTTTCACTGAAAAGTGAATCGGAAAGTTCAACCGCTCCTTTTTTCCCGCTTGCAGAAATAATATCAATGGTTGCCATCTGATTTTTGCTTCTTTAAAATTCTCTCTTCAAATTCATGAGAGCAAGGACGAATGACAACCAAGGAATGATTGGCACCGGGAACGGCTCCCCGAATAAGGAGTAAATTTTCCTGAGCTTCAATTCCGACGATCCTCAAATTTTTAACGGTCACCTTTTCGTTCCCCATCTGTCCCGCCATGCGTTTCCCCTTGAAAACCTTTCCCGGATAAGTCCTTTGCCCAATCGAACCGGGAGAGCGATGAGAAATCGAACAACCATGAGAATCGCGTCCCCCCGCAAAATGATGCCGTTTCATCACCCCCTGAAAACCCTTCCCTTTCGACAGTCCACTCACTTGAACCACATCTCCCATCTGAAAATTTTCGACCGTCAACTTGTCCCCCGGTTGATACATATCAACCTGGAGCGTTCTAAACTCCCTGAGAATTTTATAAGCCTCCACTTTTTTTGACGCAAAATGCCCTTTTTGGGGCTTGTTTAATTTCTTCGGATCAATTGGCAAAAAACCGATTTGAACCGCAGAATACCCCTCCTTTTGGCCAATTTTTTTCTGAACCACAGTACAAGGTCCTGCCTTCACCACGGTGACCGGCACCCAGCGCCGCTCCCCTGTGAAAATCTGCGTCATCCCCAATTTTTCTCCAAGTAGTCCTGGCATAATTAATTAAATCATTTTAATTTCCACATCGACTCCTGCCGACAAATCAAGCTTCATCAAGGCATCGATCGTCTGTTGAGAAGGCTCCAGAATATCGAGCAATCTTTTATGGGTTCGAATTTCAAACTGCTCACACGACTTCTTGTCAACATGAGGGGACCTCAAGACAGTGTAACGCTCAATCTTGGTCGGCAACGGAATCGGCCCCGACAGACGCGCTCCGGTTCTCTTGGCCGTATCCACAATCTCCGAAGTTGATTGATCGAGGAGTTTGTGATCGAAGCCTTTGAGTCTGATTCTAACCTTCTGTCCTTTATATTCTGTTGCCATTTGTATACCTTCCCGCTCGTTTCACTCGCGATGAAGGAAGCCCCCATTGTCAGAACGAACCAAGTCCGATTCTTCCGCCCATGGCGTCCTATTCTATTAT
>SBBF01000091.1 GCA_005240075.1 Nitrospira sp. | reverse complement strand
CGTCTACGCCTCGCGATGAAGGAAGCTTCCAATCTCAGAACGGGCCAAGCCCGATTCTTCGTCATCTAGCGTTCGAGTGTTCCCGCTCACTGCGTTCGCGATGAAGGAAGCCCCCGAGTTCAGAAGTGGCAAAGCCACATTCTTCATCAGCTAGCGCTCGAGTTCCGGTCAGCCTTTGGCTGACCATGAAGGGAACTTCCGAACTCAGAACTGGCAAAGCCAGATTCTTCGCTCTATGGCGTCCGTGTTGCCCCAGGCGTAAATGCTAGATCCATCGCCCGCTCACTTATACTGCGAGTTCCATTTTCCGATGAGGGGAGACTACTTGCAAGCCCAGATTCTGGATCATCTTCAAATCTTCATCTGGTGATCGCCCCTTGGTGGTCAGATAATTTCCCAGCATGGTTCCGGAGGCGCCGGCAGCAAACATTTTGTCCTGCAGTTCTTTCATGTTTATTTCCCTTCCCCCGCAAACAAAAAGTTCTTTCTTTGGCAACACCAAACGAATCATTGAAATGAGCTTCAAACAATCCAGCGGCGTCAGGTCGTTCAAGTGGGCGAGCGGCGTGCCGGGGCGGGGATTCAAAAAATTGAGCGGAATCGAATCCGGATCAATTTCCTTCAGGTTGAAGGCGAATTCAACCCGCTGATCCAGCGACTCTCCCATTCCCATAATCCCGCCGCAACAAATCTGGAACCCCAGCTCTTTGGCATGCCTCAAGGCCATCACCTCTTCGTCAAACGTGTGAGTCGTTACAATATTCGGAAAGTAAGAGCGGGAAGTTTCAATGTTGTGATGATAATTCATCATTCCCGCTTCGCGCAGTTTTCGCAGATCTTCGCGATTCATCAAACCGAGCGAAGCGCACGACTCCAATTTTGTTTCCTGGTGGATTTTTTTCAAGGCGTCCACCAGCGTGTCAATTTCCTTTTTTTTGGTCATCGCCCGGCCGCTGGCCACAATCGAAAATTCGGTTGCCCCAAATCGTTCGGCTTCCTTGGCATCAGCGACGATTGCCTCGGTGCTTTTAAGACCGTAAACCGGTGCCTGGGTTCCCTTATAGGAGGCCGATTGGGCGCAAAACTTGCACTCCTCCACGCAGGCCCCGCTTTTAGCGTTGGTAATGGAACAAAAACTGATTTTGTTGCCAAAAGCCTTTTCCCTCAAAGCTTGGGCAACCGGCATGATCTGCTTGTAGTAGACCTCTTCACTGGCGTTCAACACTTCCAGCGCTTGTTCAGCACTGATCCCTTTATCAAAGAGGGTGTCGATATCAGAATAAAAAAAGGACATGGTTTTTCTACTACCTGTATCTTTTGACTTATGTCAATCAAGGAATCAGGCAGGAACTGTTTGTGGATTTAACAGGGAAAAGGGAGCTTCCACCTCCCGTTCAATCTGTATTGTGCGGACTTGATTTCTCTGGCGTGCCAGATGAACTGTTTGATGGAGTAAAGCCAGTTGGTCTTGATCCACTTCAATCATTTCCTGGGCTCTTTCCTTGAGTTGGGGCGATTGAAGTTTTTGCAGAAGATACTGAATGACCGCTTTTCCATCGGTTCCCATTTGATAGAGACTCTCCAGCGCCGCCTCCCTCGTTTCAAACAGCTTGTCTTTGCTCATGACAATATGCGCCAACTTGACTAAACTCCCCCGCGCCCGGCTTCCCAGCGTCCCCAACGCTTTGATTGTTTGTACCTCGTCAGTCATGCTTAAGTTGGTGGATGTGAGAGTGTCAATCAAGACCGATTCAATGTTCTTCTTCTCATTTTCCTGGATTATCAAAACCACATAGGCCCTGTTTTTTACCGAACGACGGGAATCAGCCAGGTAGCGAATGGCTCCTTTTTTCATTTCACTCCCCCAGGCGAGGGAAAAAATTTCACGAATGCTTCCCTGATAACCTGGATGATTTATCGCTTCTACCAGTTGGGGAATAATGGAGGGGGCGATTCCCGACAGGGTGTTGATCAGTTCCTGCCGCAGACTCCTGCCCCGAAGCCTGAAGGAAGATTCCAATGGTCCCAGTTTTTTGATCAGGTCGGGAACGGCCAGAATGGCCGCGATTCCCATCTGGCCCAGCGCCCAGATCGTGTTGAGGATAATCAGCGAAGAACATGATTTTCCTAGAACCAGCGAAAGACAGGGGACCCCCTCCCGGGCGTTCACCCCGATTTTTCCCAAAGCAAAAATGGCCTCCCCACAGAGTTTCTCCGATTCAAGGTGGGAATAAATGAAGGAGATCAGTGAGGGGACCGAAAGTCCCTGTTCATCCAGATTTCCCAGTTCGGTCAAGATTTTTGTCTGGGCCTCAAAGGACAGTTGTTTGTCAAACCAACGGCTGTTCAGACAATTCGAAGCCCAATGAACCCAGGGGTACTGCCATTTTTTGGGTTTCAATTTTCCAAAATCAAGGCCAAGAGGAGCCAGTTTTTTGATGTCACTCTCACTCAGGTAATCTTTTTCATGAAGAAACTCGCTGAGCAATTGGACCTGGACCGGATCGAATTCTTTTTTGAGTTCCGCCAGATCATCAGGCCCGATCCGATACGGATTCAAATATTTTTGAAGAATAGAATCCTTGAGCGATGGCCTGGTCCAGGGACGAACTTTTGACATTTTAGACGGTTGAGACATTTGATTAATGGAGTGCAAGAAACATACCAGAAGTGAGGGGCCTTTTTGTTTTTAAAAGGTCCTGTATTTTAAACTCTTTTTTTAAGTGGAGAAGGGGGCATTTATAGATAAATGCAATTTTTATCATTTTGATAATTGACATTGTCGATTTATTGGCAGTAGATAACGCTTTAAGAATGGAACCACTAAAATATCGTGTTTTTGTATGCACGGCGGCGAAGGAAGAGGGGCAATCTTCCTGTGTCAATCGTGGGTCGAAAGAAACTCTGGCAGTATTGAAAGAAGAGCTCATCAGGCGGGGCCTCAATTTTGAAATGAAGGCGATGATGTGTGGTTGTTTTGATCGGTGTGAGCGGGGGCCTAACGTTGTGGTTTATCCGGAGGGGATCTGGTATGAAGGGCTTAATGCCAAGGCAGTGCCTGAATTTGTCGACTGCCAACTTGTGAAAGGTAAACCCTATATTGCAAAGTTATGTGATGAGGTCGAACTCAAAGATTTTTTCGAAAAAAGAAAAATGCGCAAGATGTCCCTACAACGACCTCAATAACAGCAGCGCCTCCTGATCTTCATGGCAATCCTCGCTTTTCGGGGTTTCCAGAGAGGCGGGGACGTTCTTGAAACGATTGTCCTTCATCAGGCATTTAAACGGAGTGAGCCCCAAAAATCCCTTGCCAATATTTTCGTGGCGGTCCACACGATTGCCCAATTCCTTTTTAGAGTCATTCAAGTGAAAGGCCCGAATCCATTTGATCCCTACAATTTTGTCAAATTCTTGCCAGACTTTTTCATAACCTTCTTCGGTACGGAGATCGTATCCGGCGGCAAAGGCATGTTGCGTGTCAAAACAGACACCGATTCGTTTCTGGTCTTTTACCTTTTCCATGATGGCGCTTAAATGTTCAAACCGATGTCCGACGGTGGAGCCTTGTCCCGCGGCATTTTCCAGCAGGGTTAAAATTTTGAATCCCCTGGTTTTTTCATGGACCTTGTTGATGGCGTCTGAAATCCTCCCAAAAGCCGATTCTTCTCCGCTTCCCACATGTGCTCCCGGATGAAAGACAACCCCCATCAGCCCCAATTGTTCCGAACGGCGATGTTCGGCTTCAAAAGCGGCCAGCGACATCGAGTATGTTTTCTTGTCTGGAGAGCCCAGATTGATCAAATAAGAGTCGTGGGCAAAAGCGGTTTTTAATTCATGCCGTTTCATTTCCTTTTTGAAATTTGAAATTGTTTCTTCAGGCAGACTGGGTTCACCCCATTGGTTGGAATTTTTCGTGAAAATCTGGATGATGTCACAGCCCACTTTTCTCCCCCGTTCGGGGGCCTTGTCAACTCCGCCGGCGATCGACATGTGGGCGCCTAAAAGCATGGTGTTATTCTTGTCTGCTTCTTTTTTTTGTCAACAGCAGACTTAATCCTCCCAGTTCAAATAGAATCCACAAGGGAATGGCCAGCAGGCATTGGGAAAGAACGTCAGGCCCGGGAGTCAACAGGGCGGCCGCCACAAAAAGAAGGACAATCACATACCGCCTCTTTTTTTGCACAAAACTGTAGTCAAGGATTCCCAATTTTCCTCCGGCAAAGATGAGCAGGGGGAGTTCAAAACTGAATCCAAAAGCGAGCAGAAGAGTCAGGGCAACGCCCAGATAGTCGGCCATTTTCGGCAACAACCGGATGCCGGTTCCCTCCAGAATAAAATTGACGTAATAAAAGCCGGCCGGAAAAACGACAAAATAACCAAACAGCGCTCCCCCCGTAAACAACAGAGCCGAAATGAAAGCAACGGGGAGCAGAATTTTTTTTTCCTTTTTTTCCAATGCGGGGGTGACAAACATCCAGAACTGATGGAAGAGAAGGGGGGTGGCCAGAAAAAGACCGGTGATCAAGGCCACCTTGAAATAAGCGATGTACGATTCGAACGGGCTGGTGGCGATGAAAAAACTCCCCTCAGGAAGGGCGGCCTCCATGGGGGCCTGGATGGCATCAAAAATTTGCCGGCAAAAAACAAGACCTACAATCGAACCGGCTCCCACAGCCAGCACAGAGCGGATCAGGCGCACGCGCAGTTCGGCCAGATGATCAATGAGCGTCATTTCTTTCATCGGTTTTTGTCTTTTTTTCCTCCGAAGGGGGAAGAACGCCCCGTTTGATCTCTTGCTCAAAACCTGACTTGACAGAAGTCCAGCTTTTCTGGAGTTCGGCAAACCAGCGCCCCAGAGTTGTCGCGAAGCGGGGGAGCTGTTCCGGGCGAATAAAGAGGATTGCAACGAGGCCAATCAGGATTAATTCTCCGCCACCTATATTAAACATAAGATACCTTCCCGCTCGCTGCGCTCGCGATGAAGGGAGCTTCCGTGGTCAGGACTGGCAAAGCCAGATCCTTCCTCCACTAGCGTGCGAAGTGACGATTAATCGGGGACATGCCGTTTGCCGCGGCCGAGGTAAATCTGCCGGGGGCGGGATATTTTCTGTTCGCCGTCGCGCAAAAATTCGAGCCATTGGGCGAGCCAGCCGGAAACCCTGGCCACGGCAAAAAGGACTGTGAACATGTCGGTGGGAATTCGCATTGCCTCATAGATGAGCCCCGAATAAAAATCAACATTGGGATAGAGTTTTCGTTTGATGAAATAATCGTCTTCCAGGGCGATTCTTTCCAGCTCGATGGCGATTTCCAAAAGAGGGTTGACTCCCGTTGCCTTGAAAACTTCCTCCGCAGTTTGTTTGATGATCTTCGCACGCGGATCGTAGTTTTTATAAACGCGATGCCCAAAACCCATGAGCCTTTCTTCCCCCTCTTTGACCCTTTTAATGTGGGAGGCCACCTTGTCCTTCGATCCGATCTGCCGCAACATCCTCAAAACCTCTTCGTTGGCCCCTCCATGTCGGGGTCCTGCCAAAGCGGCCGCCGCTCCGGCAACTGCCAGATAAGGGTCAGCCAAGGAGGAGCCGATGATTCGCATGGCGGTAGTGGAGCAATTCTGTTCATGATCGGCATGTAGTGTGAAAAGGATATCGAGCGCTTTTTCCAGAACAGAGGAGATGGCCTCCTTCTTGTTATCTTCGTGAAACATCATGTAGAGAAAATTGCCCGCATAACTTAGTTCCCGATTGGGGGGAACAGGGGCAAGTCCCCGTTTGTGGCGATAAGCCCAGGCGGCCAAAGTGGGGAGTTTGGCAATCAGACGGACGATTTGAAGTTGTCGCGAATCGGTGTCCGTTACATTTTTGGCCTCCGGATTAAGACCGGACAGAGCCGCAATGGAACTGATCAGCATCGCCATGGGATGAGCGGAAGTGGGAAAAGAACAAACGAGCGTATTGACGAGAGGGTTGACCGACAAATGTCGATTGATTTCCTCCAGCCATTCGGCCTGCTGGTCATGAGTGGGCAATTCTCCATGAATCAAAAGATAGGCGCATTCCAGATAAGACTTTTTTTCAGCAAGTTCTTCAATCGGGTAGCCTCGGTAACGTAGGATTCCCTTTTCACCATTGATGTAGGTAATGGTGCTTTTGCAAGCCGCCGTATTGAGAAGCCCCGGATCGTAGCTCATCAGCCCCGGATCGTTTTCGCCAGTTTTGATATGCTTCAGATCGTTGGCCCACAGGCATCCATGTTCAATCAACAACTCATGAGACTTGCCCGTGCGGCTGTCAGTGATGATCAAGGTTTCACCGCCGCCTGATTTCATAATATTTGGGGCCCTGTTGGCCCTTTTTGGTTGTTACTCACGTTTATATTATTTTTTGTCAGGCCAACAATGGCCCCAATCCCCGCGCTCACCGCAGGCAAAGCCTGTCGGTTCGCTTATTCCAAAATTAAGCACATCATTGGGTTTTATACAAAAAGAACCTGCCAGACAAGTGAAACCTTACTTGTTCAGTCATGAGGGGCAATGGGTGGCTGAGCCGGAGGGGGCCCCCCGCCAGAGCGCAACGAAGCGAGCACTGCCGGGGGAGGAGGCGAGGACAGGACCCATTGACCCTACGAAACTGAAAGGTTACCTGTTCAAATAAATTTGATCGAATATTCCGCCGTCGGCGAAATGGACGCTTTGCGCCTTTTTCCAGCCGCCGAAAAGTTCTTCAATAGTAAAAAGATTTAAAGGAGGAAAACGGTTGGTATATTGGGCCGCAACGGAGGGGGTGCGGGGACGAAAATAATGTTTTGCGGCAATTTTTTGTCCTTCATCGGAATAAAGATAATCCAGATAGGCTTGCGCGGTCTCGCGAGTTTTGTTCTTGTCAACGACTTTGTCGATCAACGCGACGGGAGGTTCTGCGAGAATACTGACCGAAGGGGTCACAATTTCAAAGCGGTTCCCTCCAATTTTGTCAACCGCCAGCCAGGCCTCATTTTCCCAGGCAATCAAAACATCCCCGATTCCTCGTTCCACAAAAGTGGTGGTGGAGCCGCGTGCTCCGGAATCAAGCACCGGGACATTTTTATAGAGTTGGTTGACAAAATCTTTTGCTCTGGCCTCGTCATTGTCGAAATTTTTCAAGGCATAGCCCCAGGCCGCCAGATAATTCCATCGGGCCCCTCCGGAAGTTTTGGGATTCGGTGTAATCACTGCAACTCCCGGTTTGACAAGATCCCCCCAGTCTTTGATGTTTTTCGGGTTTCCTTTTTTCACCAAAAAAACAATCGTGGAAATATAGGGGGCGCTGTTGTGGGGAAGGCGACTCTGCCAGTTTGTCGGCAAAAGCCCCCCCGTTTCAGCGATCGCGTCGATGTCGTAGGCCAAAGCCAGCGTCACAATATCCGCTTCCAGTCCATCAATGACGGCACGGGCTTGTTTGCCCGATCCTCCATGGGATTGATATATTTCCAGAGGTTTGCCGGTTTTTTGTTTCCAGTAAGAAGAAAAAGATTTGTTGAAGTCGGCATACAATTCCCGTGTTGGGTCGTATGACACGTTCAACAGAGCTGTTTTTTCTGTTTTGGGGGAGGAAGGATTGCTGCAAGCAAACAAGCCTGTCAGAATGAAGATGATTATTTTTACAATTTTCACGAGTGTTCGTGTCATTATTGTTTTGATAAAAATATTGCAAGGTCTTTAGGATGATTTATGATGGAGTCTGATGGGCAGGGATTATTATCAGATTTTAGGAGTGCCCCGCACTGCTAGTGAGGAGGAGATCAGCAAAGCCTTCAAAAAACTGGCCCGTAAACATCATCCGGACGTTAATCCCGGTGACAAGAAGGCTGAAGATCGATTCAAGGAAATATCAGAAGCCTACGAAGTCTTGTCCAACAGGGAAAAGCGAAAAAAGTACGACGCTTTTGGATCAGCTGATTTTGAGGGGTTTTCAAACCCCTTCCAGGGGGGACCCTTCCAAGGCGACCCTTTTCAAGGGGGGCGGGTCAAGTATTCCACCCCTTTTGACATGGACGATCTGGGGGATATTTTGGGCGATGTCTTTGGAGGGGGATGGGGG
>SBBF01000046.1 GCA_005240075.1 Nitrospira sp. | reverse complement strand
TTTCAAATCCCAAAAGAATAAAATATCATTTATTGTGAAATGCTATGCCTCACTGAATATGAAACGCAACAGGAAGAGGTAAAACTGAGGGATTACATTATTAAAATTAATAACTTAGATGAATAATGCCCGTTTTTAATGTAAAAATTAATGAATAATGACTGGTCCCAATTGAATACCGGAGGAATTAAATATTTTTCCTTTTCTGATGAGAGTGTCACCAGAACCGGTGCAACCAGAATCAGAGTTATTCACACATCTCGAGGCCTCGGCATCATCACAGATATCATCTCCATCTGTATCAAAACAACAGCCGGTCCACTTTTCGTAGCACCCATTCGAATCAACCGCATCATCCGTGCCGGTCACGATTTCATCGGTCTGGACTCCTTCCGTCGGGCAGGAATCAGTGCCACCGCTAATCGCTGTGCCATCGGCGGCCGTGGCATCGGTCACACAATCTCCATCCCGGTCCGTATCACACGCATCGCCGGTACCGTCAGCATCGGCATCCGTCTGATCACTGTTGGACAACCCGGTGCAGTTATCGGAAGAGTCGGCCACATTATCTCCGTCATCGTCGTCATCGCATTCATCGCCACTGCCATCCTTGTCCGAATCAGTCTGATCGTAGTTATAATCCTCGGGACAATTATCAGAGGAATCAGCCACGCAATCGGCATCGTCATCGGCCTCTGAAACGACACAATCACAATGATCTCCCTGTCCATCCCCATCTTTATCTGACTGGGACGCATTTGAGATTCCAATACAATTGTCGCACAACACCCCTGCCGAATCATATTCGGAGCTGGAAAGGGTTCCGTTTCCGTCTGCATCATAAGAAGAACAACTCACATCGGCATGGCCGTCATTGTCGCTGTCACAATCATCAGTGGGAGTAGAGTTGGAAGAATCCGAAGGATCGGAATCACACGCATCAGTCAAACCATCCCCATCCTCATCATAGGGATCAATCACCTCACAGTCGGCCCCACTGCACTCGCCGGAAGAATCCCCCGACCCTCCACCGGAACAGGCCGCTAACAAGAGGAGTGGCAAAACAAGAAAAAGAGTCATTTTGATCGAATCAAGACGCATCTATCTTAATTATAATGCAAAAGGGATGCCAAATGAATGGTTTTTCAAGATATTGATTTTATTATTATTTTTTTAATAGAAATCCTTGAAGATAGGTTTTTAGTCCTCAGCGTTGATGATTTCGATCAGCTTGAAGTGGTCTGAACACCCAATTACATTTTCGGGTAAAAGATCTCTGGATAATAAAAAATCTTTTTTTAGTTTCTGAATTTTTTTGAAAGAGCGGAGGAGCTGTCTTTTGATTTCCGGTTTTTGAGTTATTGCTTCTTCTGTTTTTCTGATGGCCTCTTCAGCCAGATGCGGTTCACGACAGATTAATGCCAAATCCCCCCCGATTTGTAAAAATCTCAAAACCGCGTCAGGAATATTCATGCGAGCCGCAATCGCTTTCATCAAAAGATCATCCGAAACCACAAGTCCCTTGTAGTCCATCCGACCTCGAAGCAGATTGTTGATAATTTCCTCTGAAAGAGTGGCACAATATTGTTCATCCAAATCGGGATATTTGACATGGGCTGTCATCAGAGTTTTAACAAGCCCCAGACGAAACAATTTGCGGTAGGGAAAAAGATCCCGCCTCCAAATAAGTCTGCCAGGCGCTTTTAAGACGGGCAAAGTTTTGTGGGAATCGGTTGAAGTATCCCCATGCCCCGGAAAATGTTTGACGCACGATACGACTCCTTCCCGATGAAGACCTCTCATCACGGCGGCCGCGCATTGCGTCACAATCCGGGGATCAGGACCAAAAGCACGGTCCCCAATGACCGGATTGCGCGGGTTGGAATGAACATCCACCACCGGAGCAAAATCCCAGTTAAAGCCGACAGCTCTTAATTCCCGCCCTAAAATTTGGCCGATCCCTTTGACTGTTTTGGCATCCTTTGTCCGGCGAAAATATTTGCCGACAAGAGCCATCGGGGGAATTTCAGTAAACGGTTTTTTGAGCCGGGCCACCCTCCCCCCTTCCTGATCGACTCCAATCAAGAGGGGACTTGAAGAAATTTTTTGCAAAGAACGATTAAGAGAACGCAACTGACCGACCGATTCGATGTTGCGGGAAAAAAGAATCACCCCTCCCATTTGATGTTTGACAATCAATCGACGGAGTTCTCTGGTAACAGTGGTTCCCTCAAAACCGATTATGAAATGTTGACCAACAGGATGCATGAAGATAGTAAGAGTGAAACCATGACGCGTTACTTGTCAAGTTGCCATTCCTTCAAAACCTCCCTTTGGGTTTCTTCCACCTATTTTACCGAGGGGCTCCCCTACATGATCACCCGCATTTTGTCGTCGGTCTATTTTACCGACATCGGGGTACGCGAGGCTTACCTTGGTTTCCTTAATTTTTTGGGACTCCCCTGGAACTTCAAGTTTTTGTGGGCGCCCTTTCTCGATATCTTTGGCACCAAAAGAAGGTGGCTCATCCAAATCCAGTTGGCCATCACTCTTTTTGTCTTGACCATTGCGATTCTGGCCGGCATCGATCACTCGTCAGTCATTCCTTTCCGATCAAGCTTGATTGCCTTTCTCTTTTCTGCCCTCGCTTTCATCGCGGCCACCAACGATGTGGCGATCGATGCCTACTATATGGAAGGATTGAAAAGCCAAGCTGAACAGGCCTCCTACACGGGGCATCGGGTCATGGCCTATCGTATTGCGGTGATCTATGCCCGAAGTGTTCTGGTGGGGATTGCAGGAGTCGCCAACTGGTTTTATGGTTTTGGAGCGGGAGCGTTGACGATGCTGATTTTTCTTCTTCTGCACCATCTTTTGCTCCCCCGATTTGAAGCAGAAAGAACCGGCACCAGGGACCGATGGCCTGCCATTCGCCAAAAACTGACCGATTCCTTTCTGACCTATTTCAAACAGGAGCGGGTGGTGCTGATTCTGGCTTTTGTTGCCACCTACAAGCTGGGAGACGAAATCCTTTTTTCCATGAACACCCCCTTTCTGTTGCGCGAACTGGGGATAGCTAAAACACAGCTCGCCTGGATTGCCGGTTTTGTCGGCTCTTTTGGAGCGATTGCCGGCACTTGGCTTGGAGCCTGGTGGATTGGAAAAAGGGGACTGAAAAAAACAATCTGGCCTTTAACCCTTCTGATGAACATCAATATTCTGGCTTATCTGATCCTCTCCGAAGGGAAGCCCTCCCCCTCCGAAACCTCAGGCATTACCCTGATTGCCATCGTGCATGCTTATGAAAATATCGCCAGCGGACTGGGATCGGCGGCGTTGATGATCTACCTCATGCGCCTCTGTTCCCCCCAGTTCAAGGCGGCCCACTTTGCAATCGGATCGGCCATCATGAGCTTAGGGTCAACCTTCATTGGAGGTTTTGGTGGAATCATCGTTGAAAAACTGGGCTACACAAATCTCTTTCTGATCGGTTTTGCCTCGACCATCCCCTCCATGGTCCTTCTCTTCTGGCTGCCGCTTAAGGAGAAACCAGCTTGACCCATTCAAGGGGCTCATGGTATCCGAAACAGAAAATTGGAGGAATTTATGAAAAAAATTACTATTGGTGGGGTGAAAGAAGAAATTATTGAACGAGCCGATTACCCCCCCGAAAAACTCAAAAAAATTCTGGAGAAAGAAGTGGTCGCCATTTTAGGTTATGGCCCTCAAGGGCGGGGTCAGGGGCTTAATTTGAGGGATCAAAATTTTAATGTCATTCTGGGACTCCGCAAGGGAGCCAGTTGGAATAAAGCGGTTGCTGAAGGATGGGTGGAAGGGAAAAATCTTTTTTCCATGGAAGAGGCATCGAAGAGAGGAACCGTTATTCAATTTCTCTTGTCCGATGCGGGCCAGATTCAAAGCTGGCCGATGGTCAAGGCCAACTTAAACGAGGGGGATTGCCTCTATTTCTCCCATGGGTTTGGAATCGTCTTCTCAGATCATACCCAGATCATTCCTCCCAAAAATGTCGATGTGGTTTTGTGCGCCCCCAAGGGGAGCGGGTTGACAGTGAGAACGCAGTTTTTGGAAGGAAGGGGGATCAACGCCTCGATTGCCATTCATCAAGATGCGACGGGGCGGGCCAAAGAACGGGTCACCGCTTTGGGAATTGCCATTGGATCGGGGCACCTTTTTAACACAACATTCCAGAATGAGGTGTATAGCGATTTAACAGGAGAGCGAAGTATCTTGATGGGGTTGATTCAGGGAGCGATCAAAGCACAGTATGAAGTGCTGCGCGAACATGGCCATTCGCCGTCGGAGGCTTACAACGAATCGATCGAAGAGGCTTTTCAAAGTTTGTACCCGCTGATTGGCGAAAAGGGGATGGATTGGATGTATGCCAACTGTTCCACAACGGCTCAGCGCGGCGCGCTCGACTGGGCCCCCAAATATTACAAAGTCATCAAACCGGTGGTGGAGGAATGTTACAAAAGTGTAAAAGCGGGCACCGAGGCCAAAATAGCCATCGAATCAAATTCAAAACCGGACTACCGCGATAATTTGAACAAAGAGCTGACCGACCTGGCAAATCAGGAAATGTGGCAGGCGGGAAAAATTTTGCGAGAGTTCAGACCAGAAAGAGCTTTCAAAAAAAATTAGATGTTAGGCAAAATTTTCCGCCGGGGTTTGGTCCCCCCAATAGCGCATGATGCACAGATCCCGATGGTAATCTTTTAAAGACTGATCAGCGGGGCAGGCCACGTCATGTTGATGGTAACAGGGATGGAACAATAGCCTGCGACATCGGATCGACGGAGTTTGCAAGATAAAGTGTGGGAAGAATGTGACGACAAGGGCTGTGGAGATGATGAAGTAAGAAGGGGACCAACGGCCTCTACTCCAAAAAAAGCTCCTTCAGATCAACAAGGCTTACCTGTTCAATACGGGCACGCTCACGAAGAGCGGATGAAAAACCGGACCTGCTGAAAATCATTTTGCCGACATGAAAGCCGGTTTTTTTGGCCAGCGCCTGCGCTTTTTTGTTGAGGTCATCCAACACGGGCAACTCACATTTTTTCTGCGTCCACTTGGCCTCCCCGATAATGATTGACCGGTGTTTTTTGCTGAAGGCGGCCAGATCAATTTCCATCTCCGTATCCCAATAGGATCCGATCACATCGGGATCAAAAGGAAGGGTCGATTTTTTGGCCTGCCTGGCCAGCCACAACCTGCAGATTTCTTCAAACCCGTTTTTTCCGATAAATGATTCCCACTGGGAGGATATTTCATCCATGATTTTTTGCTCCCTCCCCTCTTCCATCAACTGCACATGGGAACCAATAAACCGGTAATAAAATTTCAAGAAAAAATCAGTGATTCGATAACGTCCTTTCCGGCTTTTCCGCGGGTCTTCGGTAACAGGAACAAATTTTTTGATGTATTTCAGCCTTTCCAAAACATGCAGGTAGGGAATGATATGGGGGCCGATAATCCCCGTTGCCCGAGACAGCTCGGACTGCGTGCATTTTCCCCCACGTCCCATGGCTTCAAGAATGGCCACATAACGCATGGGTTCTTTCAATTCCTCGTGAACAAGAAAATAGGCCTCGGTCTTAAGAAGGGACGTCCTGGAAAAAAGCTCCCGCTTCAGATTGGCCATGACGGAAATAGTGCCATCAAAAATTTCAAGATAAAGCGGAATCCCTCCGGTCACGGCATAAAGCTCAACCAGCTGGGAAGGGCTGTATCCGGGAAAAAACTCCCTGATCGATGAAAGTTCCAGCGGATCGAGCCACATGACAGCTGTGGCCCTTCCGTAAAGGGCCCCCTGAGAGGAAAGAATGTGTTTTTCGACCATGCCAATGCGGCTTCCGGTCAGGCAAAAAAAGGAGCCGGTAGTTTTAAGATGGTGGTCCCACATTTTTTGAAAGAGGGAGGGTAATTCCGGTTCGGCTTCAATGGCATAGGGAAACTCGTCCAAAACAAACAAAATTTTTTTTTGGCTGGCATAAGTGGCCACATCCAACAGAAAAGATTCCCAGTTGGGATGGCTGAAATCGTCCGACACGGAGGAACCGGGATGCTTGAAAAGATGAAACCCCTGGCTGATGGATTGCAAAAGCCTCCCGCTCGTGGTTTGTGTAGCGGTCCAGTAAAAGGAGTTCTTACCGGCAGACCAGTGCCGCAACAGAGCGCTTTTTCCCACCCGACGGCGTCCGTAAAGAACAAGAAGCTGCCCCTTTTTCTGTTTCCAGAGGTTCTCCAGTTCCTTGAGTTCGGTTTTTCGGTTTAGAAACATTCTCCCTCCGAAGGATCATTTTAATTATAATAATCTAACTGTAATAATCAATATTTTTTTAAATTTAATTACATATTAATTATCATAATTTGAATGAGGACTTTATGCCCCCTCCGGGGTTTGCCCCCCGGTTTGGCCCTCCTGTTGGCATGACAAGGGGCCCCTACGGCAATCCCAGTTCCTTGACAAAGGTCGTAAAAGGGAGGCTGCGGCCAATCGTTGTTTCGTTCCCAAAATCCTCATCTTTCATATGCACCTGGTAGAATTTTGGGATGTGGGTACGCGCAGAAAAATAACCAATATGGCAACTTAAATGAGTTTCTCCCGTTTTACATTCCACGGCAAAGGCCGGCTTTTTGTTTTGAATCACGACAAAATCGACTTCTCGCTTGTCGGTATCGCGCAGGTATCTCAGTTCCATGGTGTCGCCGAAGGCATCTTCCCGCAAATGACAGTATTTTAGCAGTTGGCAAGCTACCATATTCTCAAAGCGGGCTCCTTCATTCTCACAGGCGGACCAATCCCAAAGATAGAGTTTCTGCTCCTTCTTGACCGCCCGGATCCTGGGAGCTCCGAAGGGAGCAATACGAAAGCAGACGTACAAGTGTTCCAGCATCGAGATCCACCGATCGATACTCCGGGGGTTGACCTGCAGATCCTCGGAAAGGCTTTTGATTGAAAGAGGGAAGCCGACTCGGGCCGGCAAGGCATCAACCAGCAGATCCAGAAGGGAAATGTCCCTGACCGTCTCCAGATCACGGAGATCATCATAAATGACCCGTTGCCGTCTCTCCTTTTGCCAGCGCTTGAGGGCCACCTCGGATGCCGCCAGGAACGGATCGGGAAATCCGCCGAATTTCAGCAGTTGCAACATAGCATCCCTTGTCGGCGTGTGTGAAAGTTCGTTAAGCGAAAAGGGATGCAGGCGGTAATGATGATACCGACCGAAAAGGGAATCCCCCCCTTGCTGAAATAATCAAGCCTGGCCGATCCAGTGACGAGAAAGCGGGTTTGCCCGCCATATTTGTCATAAAGCCCCTTGACCAGGCCGCGCCATCGGGCAAACTTGTGGATTTCGTCAAAAACGACCAGTGGTTGCTTGGCCGGGAGTTCTGCCGACTTGATCTTGTCACGATCATGAATATTGTCCCAGCTTAAGTAAGCCGGATGGCCCGGTTTCATGTTTTTGATGAAGGAAAATGAGAAAGTGGTCTTGCCTACCTGCCGGGGACCTGAAATGAAAACCATTTTTTGGCGCAAATCCACGGAAACAGGCTTGTATACATATCTGACTATTTTGCTCATAACTACATTTTGCTCATTAGTAAAATGTAGCCAATGACAAATTTAAGTCAACCCAAATTGAACCATCAGCTTTTTTGGAGAAAATGAAGAATTTCGCTGGCGACTTCCTCCGTCGCCTTGCCCGTCACATCAATAACCGGAATACCTCCCAATTTACCAAAAACCTCCCGGGCACATTTCAACTCCTCTTCGATGTGATCCAGTTGGGCATAGTTCTCCGAATCGGGGCGCCCCAGTTTTTTAAGCCGGGTCGAACGAACACTCGCTAGTTTCTCAGAAGAGACCACCAAACCAAACATTTTTTTTCGATCCAGTTCATAAATTTTCTCTGCCAAAGGCATCTCTCTCACGATGGGAACGTTGGCGCAACGGTAACCCTGAAAAGCAAGGTATATGGAAAGAGGGGTCTTGGAGGTCCGCGAAATTCCCAAAAGAATAATATCCGCCTCGTGAATGGTCTCCAGACCCAATCCGTCATCATGGCGAACGGCAAACTCAACCGCTTCCGTCCGCTTGTAATAATCCTGGGTCGCTTTGTACTGCAGGCCCGGCTCATCACTTGGGAGCCTGTGAAAATAATGGGAAAGCATGTCTAACACCGGCCCCATGACATCCATCGCGACCACCCCTTCTTTTTTGGCTTCCGACAACAATTCTCTTCGAACCGCCTGAGAGACCATTGTAAAAACAATAACCGCCTGTTTCTCCTTGGCTTCGGAAACAAGTGTGACTATCTGCTCCCGGCTAACAATCCTCCCTCTCCGGGAAATACGAACATTGATGTCCTTGAACTGACGGACAGCCGCGACTGCAAGATTTTGGGCCAAACCTCCTGTCGCATCGGACGCCGCCAAAACGATGAACGAATTAGAAGCCATATTATTTAACCAACTTAATCTGTTCCGTCCTCTCCTCTAAACGAACTTCGGTTTCGTTAATTTTTTCCAGCCGATCCTGATACCGGTTCAATCTTTTTTCGGCATCTTCATAACTCCCTTTCAGATTGTTGAGGTGAACGCCAACTTTTCTGAAATCATCGGCAAAACGGTCCATGTCCACAACCAGACTTCTCATTTGGGACAGAATTTCATGGACATTTTCTTGAAGACGCTCCCCCCGGAGGGCGTAAAGCAATGCCCCCAGATAGGCATAAAAACTGTTGGGAGAAACAGGGATCACTCTTTTCTTTTGGGCATACTCCTGCAGCGACTCCCCCTCTCCCACCCCTTCATCCCTCAAAATGATTTCGTAAAAAACATTTTCGGAGTGGATGTACATAAACGCAAAATCAAAAGTCCCTTCCGCCGGTTGGATGTATTTGCGGGTGATCGAATCGATGTGGCGCTTGACATCAGCCTTAAACTGTTTTTTGAACCCCTCTTTCTGGTCTTCCGGCGCGTCAATCAGGCGGCGAAAATTTTCGAGAGGGAATTTGGAGTCAACGGACAAAAGCCTCTCCCCTATTTTGATGACGGCATCCACCTGTTCATTATTTTTGAACCGATGCTGAATTTCGTACCGATCCCGCGGGAGAAGTTCCGACAGAATATCGGCCAAAAAAAACTCCCCCAGAGAGCCTCTCGCCTTGGGACGCTTGAGAATATCATGGAGGGAACTCACATCTTTTCCGACGGCATATAT
>SBBF01000052.1 GCA_005240075.1 Nitrospira sp. | reverse complement strand
TAATGGAACCCCCGCCAATTCCAACGATGACGCGCGGGTTGCCCGTCAGAACAACGAATCGCAGACCTTTTATCCTTTTGTCAAAATTTTTTATCGCTTTGACGAAAAAACAGATCTGGAATGGACGAATCATCTGATGAGGAAAGATTCCGGTGTCGCGGGTTTATCAACCAACCAGTCGGAGACGGCGGCGCTCGACACAACCGTTTGGCTTTCGTCCCTCAAACTCAAACGATCTTCTTTTTTTCACAAAAATCTCGAAGGGGAGTTACACACCTATTGGCGGCTGGCCAAAAGCCAGTATTCCGACCCGCAAGGGGAAATCGGATTGGGGGGGGCGCAGGATAACGACAACGACACTTCCCTTTTTGGCCAGCAGTTTCTGATCAAATGGCATCCCCACTCCCAACATACTGTTACAGGAGTCGCACTCTTTCAGACCGAACGATTCAGGCCTGAAGATTTTTTGGCCAATCCTTCACAGGGGGGAACGAGTGTGCGTACTACCTGGAACGTCGGAGTCGGGGACGAGTTTTATTTGCTGAAGGAACGTCTCATTTTATCGCCCCATGTTCTTCTCTCCAACATTGACAATAACATTAATAATAACGACCCCTCTTTTTTAACGCCGGCCACTTTTGCCGACAGTCAAAGTCATCATGTTGTTTCAGCCAAAATGGGAGCCAGGGGGCGGATCACTTCTTTTTTGTCGCTGACTGGAAATGTGGGACGAGGGTATCGGTTTCCCACTTTTGCCGAATTGTTTGGGGACCGGGGAGGGGTGGTGGGGAATCAACTGCTGGATGTGGAAAAGAGTTTGAACTGGGATCTGGGGATTGCTATTTCTGCGCCCCTCCCTTTTAACGCGATCTATTTCGAACACCGTACCACCGATCTGATCCAGTTCGAACAGAACGCCGGATTCGCGCGGGCGGAAAATGTCGGGTCAGCTCGGGTACGGGGGGTTGAAGTCGAAGCGGGAGGGGGGATCGGACCTGGTTTGACTCTTTCAGCCAATTACACTTTTCAAAATCCGATTGATATAACTACCGGGAGAAATCTTGTTGGTCGACCCGAACATGAAATTGATATTCGAGCTGACGGAAAGATTCCGTTTCTTCGATCTCGTCAGCCGACTCTTTTTGTTTCAGCTAACTGGATGGATTCTTTTTTTTTGGATCCTTTAAATACCCGTGTTGTTCGATCGAGGCTTTTGTTAAACAGTGGGTTTTCGTTCAACCCTTTTAGGGATTGGACCTTATCGTTTGAAGGGAAGAATCTGACTCACAATCAGATTGTCGATGTGGTGGGGTTTCCGTTGCCGGGACGAAGTTTTTTTGGCAAAGTCACCTATCACTTTCAAAGAGGGGTCAATTGAAGCTGACACCCTCTGACCAAGAATGATGTTGATCACGAAGACTGTCAGGATAATCCCTAACCAGATTTTAAGTGCTAGAAGCATGTTTTTCTCCTTTACATTTACCTTCCGGTCTCCGCTTTTGGCGGAGCCCATGAAGGGGGCCTCCACACTTAGAACTAGCCAAGCTAGATTCTTCGTTCGGGGGCATTTATGATATAATCTTTATGACGCGCTGTGTCAATATTTGGGTCTAAAAAATGTCTAACTTTCGCTTAAAAATCCTTTTATTTTTAATTTTATTGTTTAATTTCAACATATTATCTGTTGCCTCAGCAGGGGTTGTTTCTTTAAAACCGAACATTACAGAGCTCCTTTTTGAACTGGGGTTGGGGGATCGGTTGGTTGGAGTGACTACTTTTTGTGATTATCCGGAGGAGGCTAAAGGGATAGAAAAAGTGGGAGACTACAGTCATGTTGATATCGAAAAAGTATTAAAGATTCATCCAGAAATAGTGATTAATTCAAAGGAAAATAGTATTGAGAGGGAAATTATTTTTTTAGAGAAGAGGGGAATCAAAGTAAAATTTTTAAACTTTGACCGACTGAATCAATTTTTTGATTCAATTGGAGATTTGAGTAAAGAATTTGACAGGGAAGAGGAAGGGAAAAAGATTTTGAGTCGTATAAAATCGGAACTTGAAGAACTGCGTGCCATCGATCTCCCCTCTGAAAAAGTGATTCTGGTTGTAGGGGTTCAACCGCTGGTTGTTGTGGGGGGCAATAATTTTCTGAATGATCTATTGGCTTATTTGAATATTTCCAATGCGGCAGGGGGATCGCGAGTTCGTTATCCCAACTGGGGAGTAGAACAACTGATTCTTTCCCAACCGACAGTGATCATCGATCTTTCTATGGGCACTGAAAAAAAAGGTGAAGCGATGCGGCTTAAATGGTATCGCCAATTTCAATCAATACCGGCTGTCAAAAACAACCGGATTTATTTTATGGACATCGATCATTTCAGGGCTTCATCCCGCTTGGTTCGGGGAGCGAAAAAAATTGTGGAGCTCCTCAAACCATGAAAAGGCCCGCCGCTCTTTCATTTGACTATTGGTTCAAAGTTGTAGGGGTTGGCTTCTGCTTTTTTTGCATCGTTCTTTTTCTTCTCGCCTTTATTGGCCCCCCCTTTATTTCTCCTTTTGATCTGATTTCTTCCAAAGACCCCCTGGCAGGCGATCTTTTTTTTAAGGCCCGTCTGCCACGGGTTCTCTTCGCATTTGTGGTGGGGGGAGCGTTGTCGGCCAGTGGAGTCGCCTTCCAGTCTCTTTTGCGGAACCCCCTGGCGGATCCTTATACTCTCGGTGTTTCCGGCGGAGCAGCTCTGGGGGGAGTGGCCGCCATGGCACTTGGGTTTTCCTTTCCCATGGTCACACTTGTCGCTTTTACGGGAGCGCTCGTTTCTCTTTTGTTGATTTATCGTTTGGCGCAAGTAAACGGCCGGCTCCCTTCTGCTTCCCTCCTTTTAACGGGAGTAATGTTTAACGCTTTTGCCTTTGCCCTGATTTTGCTGATCAACTCTCTTATCTCTTTCGGACAGGCTCATCAGATTTTATTTTTTCTGATCGGTTCGCTGGAAGCGGTCTCATTGAACGAAGTCCTGTGGGTATCACTTCTTGTCGCGGGAGGGCTTTTCATTCTTTTTTTCCAGTCATCCCACATGAATATTGTTTCTTTGGGAGAGGAGACGACGCATTCTCTGGGGATTTCAGCTGAAATCCATCGGAAAATTATTTTTATCTCCGCCTCTGTGATTGTGGGGGCCACGGTCGCGTATGCTGGTCTGATCGGTTTTGTCGGGCTTTTTGTTCCCCATTTTGTGCGGCTGATTTTTGGAGGAGACCATCGTCTTACTTTTCCTCTTTCTGTTATCGGAGGAGGAATTTTTTTGGGGTTAAGCGATTTCTTAAGCCATCTTCTTTTTTGGAGTGGGGATTTGCAAACGCAATTACCAGTTGGAGTCATTACCGCCCTGATTGGAGGGCCTTTTTTTATTTATTTGATGAAACGATCCCTGTAGGGGCGAATCTTGTATTCGCCCGATAGAGGGCGATCACAAGGATCGCCCCTACAATTGCATTATGTTACAAACCAATAATCTTTCTTATTTTATTAATGGTCGTAGAATTCTTGACCATGTTTCTTTTCAAATCAATTCGGGAGAATTTGTGGGCCTTATGGGGCCGAACGGTTCGGGCAAAACAACCCTGATCAAAATTTTAAGCGGGGCGATTCGCAATTACGAAGGGTCAGCCACTCTTCATTTGCTTCATATCAACCGTCTCAAACCGAGAGGTTTAAGCCAAACGCTGGCTGTTGTACCGCAGGAAGCTCATTTTGCATTTCCCTTTACCTGTCTGGAAGTGGTCTTGATGGGGCGCCATCCTTTTCAAAAAAGTTTTTCGTTTGATTCCGAGAGTGATACCCAGATTGCCAAACGGGCGATGCAAAAGACAGACTGCTGGCAGTTTGCCGATCGGACACTTCAAACACTTTCCGGCGGCGAAAAGCAGAGGGTTCTTTTGGCAAGAGCTTTGAGCCAAAAACCAAAAATTCTTCTTTTGGATGAACCGGCCAGTCACCTGGATCTCAAACATCAAGAAGCCCTTTTTGGGTTGTTGACGGAACTTCATCAGAGCGAACGGCTGACCATTCTTTGCGTGATTCATGATTTAAAATCGGCCTCTGAGTATCCTGAACGTCTTTTGTTATTGCGCGAAGGGAGGCTCGCCATTCAAGGGGTCACCAGGGAAGTTCTTACAGAAGAAAATATCCGTCAGGTTTTTGATGTATCGATGAAGAAATATGTTCCGGATACCAGGAGAATGGTTGATGCTTCGTAACTACTCAGCTCATCAGTTGATAGTGAGCGGGTACTGGCCCGATCGGACTTGTCCTCCGGACAAACGGAGCGAACGATCGTTACACGGCGAAACAGATGAGGGTTTCAGGGGAAAAGCAGCATGTCCCCCTGAGTAAAAATGTTGCTTGAATTTCCATTGAATCTTGAACAAGTGCTCTTGTCCTATATCAAGCAGACCTTTCTTCCTCCTAAAAAAAGAAAAACTTTTGATTTTAATGCCAAAGACATTGAATTCTTTTCAAGAGGAGCCGGTCTGTTGTCCCAGGCTTTTACAGAAGAGCGGGGATCACTTCCTCCCGATTATCTCAATGATCCAGTTTGTCGTTCCGGGTATCTGCTCTATTTTTTACCGGTGAATGCCCTGAAGGTGGTCAAGGTTTTGCAGGAATTCAAACCTTTTGAACTGACAAGCGGCAAGATCCGCATTCTCGATCTGGGAGCGGGACCCGGAAGCGGTATGCTGGGGACCATGATTTTTTATTCTGCTCTTTTGAAAAAAGGGATTTTTAAGGAAATCAATCTTGATTTTACCCTGGTGGATCATTCCTATTCGCCCCTCAAGGATGCCATTAATCTTCATCGGGCCTATGCCGATATTCTTTCGCGCGAAATTCCCGGATTTCATTCAGCCTGTTTGATCAAGCATTTTGATTTGAGACGGGAAAGTTTGAACCGGTTTTTAAGAAACTTCAAATACCATCTGGTTTTGATGGAAAATCTTCTCAATGAATTTCCCGACAATCGTCAAAAATCCGATTTTGTGGAATCAAACTTAAGACAGCATGTGGATCCTGAAAAAGGGAAACTGATCATCATTGAACCGGCACTTAAAAAAACATCCCGCGGTTTGCAGAAACTACGCGATGAAATGATTGGTGTCAGAAAAGCGGGGTTTGTCCATGCTCCTTGTCTTCATCAGGAGCGTTGTCCCCTGAACGTGGTCAATCTGAGGGATTGGTGCCATTTTTATTTTCACTGGAAGCGACCGGACTTTATTGCCAGGGTAGACCGGATGATTGGGAACCGGAAGGATTGGCTCGCCTGTTCTTATCTGGTGCTGGGGAGAAAAGAGAGGGATTGGAAATCTGTTTTTTCGGACCACCGGAATACCTGGAGGGTCATCAGCAATCTGATGCCCTCCAAGGGAAAAAAGGAAGTTGTCCTTTGCGGCCCTCCGGGGCGGTATCATCTGACCCGCCTTGACCGAAACGCTTCGGCATCTAATCAATCTTTTGATCGTTTAAGACGGGGAGATTTGATTGAACATCACATTCCCGGCAGTCAAGGTTATCGGGTTGATGGTAATTCGGAGTTGACCCGAAACTGTTCTTTGAAGATGGAGATACCGGGATGAAGCTTGAAAGCAGCTGTGGTGTTTAGTGAGATTGATTTTAAAGGTTTGGATTGATGTGATTGAAAATCAAACTGCATTATTTGGGATGAACAGTCTAGGTCTACTCCATGCTTGTCTAATACCCCATCAGGGTGGCGATGATTGAGGTCGCGATGATGAAAAAAAGTATGATGATATGTACAGTCAACAACGCTTGATTCGAGTTGTTCATGCTTTTCCTCTCAACAAAGATTAATTTTCTTAAAACCCAAGTAAAAGTCATCTTAGCATAAGAGTCCCTTCCAGATAAAGAGGGGGGCCCATTTATTTTTTATCAGGGGGTCTTTAATTTAAATTTTGTATTTTCCAGCAGTTATGGTAATTCTAGCTCATAAGCCCCATGGCTGAAGACAAAAATCAATTCCATTCCAACGATACTTTGTCGGGGAGAGCCCAGGAATCCGAATCGCTGGACAGCACCCGGATGGATATTTCCGTCAAGACGGGAGGGAGGGAGCCGCAAACGCGGACGCAAATCCGGGTGGGGCTCGATGTCAACGATACGATTGCCGAAAAACTGAAAGGGAAGAGGAACCTTTTTGATCGACTGGGCCTTCCCGCCCTGGGCCATTTTTTCCAGAAATTCAGGGGTAAAAACAAGCCGGTTCATCCCCGAGGTTTCGGTTCTCTGGCGGCTCGCGCCATTTCTCCCAAACTTTATCCCTATATCGGCCTCTGGGTTTCTCCTCCCGATTGGACTCCTTTCAAAAAATCTCGTTTTTACCTGTCCCGGTTGGTTTTTCTCATAGCCGGGGTCTTTCTTGTTTATCTCTTGGCCACCAGTGCCTTTTCAGCCATGGAATCGGGGGGGAGAATCCCCTGGTTCTTGATCGGAGGGGCTTTTTTGGCTCTGGTTTTGTCGCTGATATCCATTGGGATGAAAGTTTCGCCCGCCTGGTTTGTGGGTTCCCCCCTCGTTGTTTTTCTGGTTTTGCTTTTGACTCATCTTTTTCTTTATCCCTCGACGGATGTTGTCTTCCTGAATGTTCTGGGAAAATCCCCCGCCCAGATTCTCAACAGTTTCTTTGTCCTTATTCTTTTTTTCGAGGCGGCCCTTTTTCTTTTTGTTTTCCCCTTTCCTTTACCGGTTCGGCTGATTCTGACCATTATCCCATTTTATGGAGCCGCCGGTTTTTTTCTCAACATGTTGGATAAAAAACTTTTTGAAGAGAGTTGGATGGGAACCGGCCTGTTGGCACTCATTCCTGTTTTTTATGCCCAGCCCTCCTTTATTATTCTACAGGTTTTTTTCCCTCTCTTCTTGTTGATCACGCTGGTTGTTCTTTTGGCAGCAATGAATCGGCTGAAAAAAGAGGGAAAATCTGCCTGGCTGGCCTTAAACGTTCTTGTATTGTTGATTTCTGCTCTTATTGGTGGACTTCTTTCTTACCACCATCGGGCGCCAGGACCCCTCTCTCTTGTTTTGAGAAAAACTCCCGGATTGGGAACGACTAATATTGCTGTCGATGGGGTTCGCGTGGAATTGAAGACCAAAAATTTTGAAGCCAACAAGGAGCGGGACACCATGGAACGCTACCGGATGGAACTGCAGGAGGTTCAAGAAACAAAAGGGAAAGAAAAAAAAGAGAAGAAAACCAAAAACAAAACTGTGCTCCATCTTAAAGTGACTGACAGCGCCGGTTTTCCTGTTTTCTTTCTGAAAAAAGAGGATTTGATTTTGTCAGTTGATGATGAGAAAGCATCTTCCTGGGATTTGAGCCCCCTTTCCCAGCCGGAAGCCGCCTATGCTCTCTCCTTTGCTTCTGTGAAACCCAAACCCCGGCTGATGATCAAAAAACCGGCGGAAGGGGATGAAAAAGCGGACAGCCTGGAATTTTTTTTGGAGAAGGGGAGCCCCCCCCTTGTTTCTTACGAGGTTTATCTGGATGGCCTCTCGATTGCCAAACAGGAAAATGTGGTGGACCAACAAGAATTTATTGTTCCCCTGACCGGATTATTGCCCGGTCCCCACGATATTGAAATTGAAGGAACAGGTGAGGATGGAGGATTGGTCCGCTGGGCGAGGCAAATTTCAATTGCTTCTTCCCCGGTTGGCCTGACCCTCGTTTCTCCGCGCCCTAACGATTCTTTCAGCGATTATCTGCCGGTTGTGATGATGTTTCCATCAGGGGATTCCAATCCACCGGTTTCTGTCGAATTTTTTGTTGATGAAAAATCAGTCAAACAAACATCATCTCCTTCTTTCTATGAGCCTCTCGATCTGTCGGGCCTGACTGACGGGGAGCATCAACTCAGAGTGGTTGTTTCTCTCAAAAATGGGGATCAAAAGGAATGGAGTGTTTCTTTCAAAAAAGGGGTCCATCCTCTTCTTTCTTTTAGTCAGCCGGTGATGGGGGCCTACGTGACGGCCTCGATGCCGGTGGAGCTGAAAATCTTAAGCGACATGGAGGCACCGAATGAGCCCCTGCAGAGTCTGGCTCTTTTTGTCGGAGACCAGAAAGTTCATGAGTGGCCTTCGTCAGAAGCGTCCGGTTCTTTTTTTTATGACTGGGATACTTCCCTTCTTCAACCGGGAGTTCACTTTTTAACCGCTCAAGCTGTCACCAGTGCGGGAGTCCAGAGTTCGGACTGGGTTTTGGTGCAGACCGGGGAGGGGAAGTTCAAATTGTTTCCCCCGGAGGGGAAGGAAAAGGTGAGTTATCGGAAAGTGGTTTTTGTTCTGGATGCCTCCAGCAGTGCTCTGGATGGATGGGATGGAAAAGCCAAGTGGGACTGGGAGATGGGAATTTTAAAAGAGGGGGGGGTTCAAGGCAAACTGGGCGCCATGGATGCCGGTTTTGTTGTTTTTGGCGCCAATCGTCCCTCTTCTTTTCACGACTGCGAAGACGCAGAGGTTGTTTTCAAGATGGCCCCCTACAACAAAAAAAAGGTGGGGGAGGTTTTGGGAAAAATCATTCCCAAGGGAGTTTCGGCCCTCTATCAGGCTCTGGAAGAGGCTGTCTTGGCGAAACCCCAGAAGATTATTGTATTGACCGATGGGGCCGATTCCTGTGAGGAAGTTCTTCCCCCAGAATTGAAAAAAAATCTGGGGCGTTCCCCCCGAATTTTGCTTGATGTGGTGACGTTGGGAGAAGTCTCTCCAAAAGACAAGGAGGCGTTGGAAAAGCTGGCGGTGAGCGGAGGGGGAAGAGTGGTGGAGGCCAAGAGTGGAGCCGACTTGGCCCATGCCGTTTCTTCTGTCTTGAATCTCGATTATCAGATTTTAAAAGGGGATAAGACAGTTCTGTCGGCTCCCATTGATGGCAAAGAACAGACTCTCCGGCCGGGTGATTATCTTTTGAAGGTTGACATCGATCCCCCCTTTGAGGATCGTTCCATCCAGATTTTCAATGGAAAAACGACGCAACTCAAACTTTCCACGGCGGGCACCAAATCGACGGTTGAGGAAAAGAAGGAATAGAATGTTTTATTTTTTCCTCCTGATTTTATTGCTGGGAACAGCGGTTGCAGGGGCCCCCCCTTCGTATTCCCTGTTTGATTTCTACGAGAATGCCCTGAAGACAAATGAAACGCCCGCGATTGCCGAGGAGGAAATCAGAGCGGCCCGAGCCCGGTTTCATTCTGCCTTGGGGGAAATTCTTCCCCAGATCAGCGCCACGTTTGCCGAAACGCTCCAGGATGCTGTCGCCCTGGAGGGGGGGGATTCTGATTTTTCCGACACGTTCACCAAAACAAGCCGGCCGGAAGTCAAAATGACTGTGACTCAGCCCCTCTTTCAGGGATTCAAGGCATTTCACGCTTTGAAGGGAGCTTCCTCCCTTCAGTCCCAAAAAAAATTTGAATGGGAAGAGTCGAAAAGGGCCCTGTTTCGGGATGTGACTCTGGCCTTTTATTCAGTTGCTCTTCTTGATCAACAGATAAGCGCCACCCGGGAAATCATCCATGTTCTCAGAAAGGAGGTTCAAGAATGTGCCACCCGAGTGGAACTGGGCAAATCGCGAAAAAGTGAAAAAGCCCTTCAGGAAGCCGAATTGGCTCGTAGGGAAGCGGAGCTTGAAAAGATGAAAGGGGATCGGATGGAAGCAGAAGAATTTTTATCTTTTCTTTCCGGATTGACTCCCCCTTTTTCTGTCCGGCTGATTCCGGAGCATTCTTCTCCCACTCTTCAAGATTACTTGAGGAAGGCTGAGGCCAGGCCCGATCTGCTGGCTTACGCGGAGGCCAAGAAACTGGCCGGTCACGAGGTGAAAGTGAAAGGGGGGGAACTTCTGCCGCATGCCGACGCGGAGACCAATTATTACCCGTACCGAACCGGCTTTCAGCAGGACATCAAGTGGGATGTTGTTTTTTCGGTGTCAGCCCCCATTTTTAACTGGGGGAATATCGGGGATCTCAAAGAATCGAAAGCGAGGGAGAGGCAGGCCTCCCTGTACTATGAACAAAAAAAGAGAGAGATTCAAAGGGAGGTCAAAACGGCCTGGGCGCTTTTTGAAGCGTCGCGTCGGGAGTTGGAGCGGTTGGAGAGTGCTTATTCCAAGGCCAAAGCAAGTTATTTGTTGCAGAAGGAGGATTTTGAGCATGGATTGATTTCGACGGCAGACCTTTTGGGGAGTCAGAGGCTTTATTTTGAAATGTTGAAAGCGAGGAACGAGTCCAGGGTTGAAAAAGCTCTTCAGTTTACCAGACTCCAGATACAGGCAGGGATGGTGCCGCAATGAGCTTTGTGAATTATAGATCTTGACAGTTGGGAGGCGCTTCACTATCGGTTGGGTCGTGAAGAAGGAACTTCAAGTCTTAACCGGCAATTCTCACCTTGAAGCCCGTTGGCTTAATACCCTTTCATTGCTTGAATTTATCGGTTCGCGCAAAATTGCCAAGGCGGTTTGTGGTTCTCACCCTTCCCTCGAAATCCTGGAACATCTTGCTGATGAGGCAAAACACGCCCATCTTTTTAAAAAAATGAGTTTTTTGCTGAATCCCTCAGGTGGGGCCGACTATCTTTGCCGCGACGAGGCGGTCAGCTATTTTCAACTGCTGGATACTTCGGTGAGCGAGTGGGTGAAAAAAAAGACAGAGAAGGACGATGCCTATGTCAATTATCTTTTTGTCACCTGCATGATTGAAAGAAGAGCCATGAAAATATACCCTCTCTACAAGAGCGTGGCGGTGAAACCAGAAGTGGCCGACGCGTTGGGCCAGATTATTCTGGAAGAATCTCATCACCTCCATGAGATTGAATCAAAAGCACGAATCTTTCTTTCGCAATTCGGAATCAACGATTTTGCGGAATGTCTTGAAATCGAAGAAAACCTGTTTGAAGTTTTTCTGGTTTCTCTCAGAAGAGAACTGCACAGGACTCCCCACGAAGTTCAGGCCGCCTGAGGGGGTTCTGCCACCATCTTTTCCAATTCTCCACTCTCGAAAAGTTCAGCGATGATATCGCACCCGCCGACAAATTCGCCGTTGATGAAAACCTGGGGGATTGTGGGCCAGTTTGTAAAATCCTTGATTCCCTGCCTGATATCAGGATCTGACAAGACATCCACTGCGGTTACAACGGCTCCAACGGATTGCAAGCATTGAACTGCTTTGGCCGAAAAACCGCATTGGGGAAATTCCGGCGTTCCTTTCATGAAGAGGACGACTTTATTGGAGGTAACCAGTTCTTTGATTTTTGATTGAATATTTTGAGTCATGTTACGTCCCTTCTTGCCATCCCGCTAAATATCGTTCCTGTTCCGGTGTTAGCACGTCAATCTTGATTCCCATGGATTTGAGTTTCAAATTGGAGATTTGCTTGTCGATTTCAACCGGAACTACGTAAACTTTTTTCTCCAGAGTCTTGTGGTTTTGTGCCACCCATTCGGCGGCCAGGGCCTGGTTCGCAAAACTCATGTCCATGACACTGGAAGGGTGCCCCTCCGCGGAGGCAAGATTCACCAACCTCCCTTCGGCCAAAATATTGATCCGCCGATTTCCTGGCAGTTTGTATTCCGTCACACATTCTCTCATTTTCCGCTTAGCCAGAGCGATCTTTTCCAATCCTTCCAGATCAATTTCCACATTAAAGTGTCCTGAGTTGGCCACAATTGCTCCATCCTTCATCAGTTCAAAATGCTCTTTTCGGATGACATGTTTGTTTCCGGTAACCGTGCAGAAAAAATCTCCCAGACTGGCCGCATCCGCCATGGGAAGAACCCGGAATCCATCCATGGCCGCTTCGAGTGCTTTTAAAGGATCAATTTCAGTCACGACCACACTGGCTCCCATTCCCTGGGCTCGTGTAGCCAGGCCCCGCCCGCACCAGCCGTAGCCAGCCACGACAAAAGTTGTCCCGGCGAGCAGGCGGTTGGTCGCCCGGATTATCCCGTCCAGGGTGGATTGACCGGTTCCATAACGATTGTCGAAAAAATGTTTGGTTTCGGCATCGTTGACCGCTATGACCGGAAATTTCAACACCTTGTCGCGGGCCATGCTTTTAAGACGGATCACGCCGGTCGTTGTTTCTTCGGTTCCAGCCCAGACTTGGCCAGCATCTTCGGTTCTCTTCGTATGAAGAGTGGATACAAGATCGGCGCCGTCGTCCATCGTGATGTTGGGCTTCAAATCGAGAACCTGATTGATATGCTTATAGTAAGTTTCGCTATCCTCACCGCAAATGGCATAAACCGGAATATCGTAGTCACAAACCAGAGAGGCGGCGACGTCGTCCTGAGTGGAAAGGGGATTCGAAGCGCAAAGAGCCACCTCCCCCCCCCCTTCTTTGAGAGTGCGCATCAGGGAAGCTGTTTCCGTTGTCACATGGAGACAAGCGGCTAACCTCACCCCTTTCAGCGGTTTGTCTTTTGCAAACCTCTCTTTGATCAGGTTCAAAACAGGCATGTTTTGATTGGCCCATTCAATGCGCAGTTTGCCTTTGGAGGCGAGGGTTTTGTCTTTAATGTCTGAGTTCATATGATTGGGGCCCCTTCAGCCCGTTTGTTGCTATTCGCATTAATAATTTGGTTTCGGGCCTCAGATGGCCCCAAACCCCGCGTTCAGGACTGGCAAAGCCAGATCCTTCACTTGTCCTATCCACTACCAGTGAGTTTTTTTAATTGTTCCACCTTGTCAGTTCTCTCCCAGGTAAATTCAGGTTCCGATCGTCCAAAGTGGCCATAAGTGGCGGTTTTCTTGTAAATCGGACGGAGCAGGTTTAAATGCTTGATCAGGGAGGCAGGCTTGAAATTAAAAAGCTCCCTGACAGCTGTTTCGATTTTTTCGACAGAACATTTTTCGGTGCCAAAGGTGTTGATCATGAGCGAAACCGGCTCGGGATAACCAATGGCATAGGCCACCTGGATTTCGCAACGCTGGCTCAAGCCGGCCGCCACCACATTTTTGGCCGCATAGCGGGCCATGTAGCAGGCCGAACGGTCCACCTTGGAGGGATCCTTGCCGGAAAAAGCCCCGCCGCCGTGATGCCCCATGCCGCCATAAGTATCCACAATAATTTTTCTTCCGGTAACCCCGCAATCCCCCTGGGGGCCCCCAATGACAAAACGGCCTGTCGGGTTGACCAGAAATCGGGTGTTTTTGTCCAACAATTTTTCAGGGACCACCTTTTTAATGACTGATTCAATCACCTCTGCTGCAAGTTCCTTATGCCCGATTTCGGGGGCATGTTGTGTTGAAATGACGACGGTATGAATTCGGAGCGGTTGATGATTTTTATATTCAACCGTCACCTGTGATTTACCGTCGGGACGCAAAAATTTTAATTCCCCCTTCTTTCGAGCCTCAGCCAACCGGTGGGTAAGACGATGGGCGAGCGCGATCGGGAGAGGCATTAATTCCGGGGTTTCGTCACAGGCGTAGCCAAACATTAATCCCTGATCCCCCGCCCCCTGTTCCTTGAAGAGCCCTTCCCCC
>SBBF01000070.1 GCA_005240075.1 Nitrospira sp. | reverse complement strand
TGAGCCGACCGCATCGGCGGCGATTTCCGCAGAGGCGACGCCATCGGTTGCGATTTCGCTGCTGCCGACCGCATCGGCGGCGATCTCGGATGAGCCGACCGCATCGGCTGTTATTTCAGAGGAGTTTACCGAATCAGCTCCCAGGTCAGAGGCGCTGATGGTCTCGTCCGTAATTTCAGATGATTCAATGGAGGTTCCCAGAACACTGTTTAATGTCACATCCCCGCTTGTACCACCGCCGCTTAGGCCTGTTCCTGCTGTCACTCCTGTTATGTCTCCGGTGCTGGCCGTTCCGCAGGCCACAACCCCCGAACTGTTTGTTGTCAGAGCGGTGCAACTGGTCAGTCCTAAAAGAGTGATTGTTCCGGATGAAGTAATGCCGGTGGCTCCGGAAATAGCACCTCCCCCTGTAATATCAATTGATGGAGTGTCGATTAAATTGGTGAATCCCCCCCCACTGCTTGAAATTGTAATGCCGGATGTGACCGCTGTGTCGGTATCGGCATTGGAAAGAGTTAACAAGGAGTCAGTTGTGCCGGTACTCGCATTGTTGGTAATGACAATGCCTTGCTGGCTTCCACCCGTCGTTGCGTTGGTAATTGAGAGTGAAAGAGAATCATTGACATCGGTGCCATCCAGAAGTGTGGTGATCGCCAGTTGTTCATCATCCACCAGAGAAAGATTCAGGTCGTTAGAAAATGTAGTACTGCTCTCAAAAGTGTGGCTTCCAGTCCATGTGGGAGCCGCGGCTGTGTTAATCGTCAGCGTTACATCGCCGCTGGTTCCGCCGCCGGTCAAGCCGGTGCCGGCTATTACCGCCGTTATGTCGCCAAGGCCTGATCCTCCCAATGATCCGGTAACAGTCAGATTGCCGGCAATCGTTACATCCCCTTCCGCATCCACAACAAACCGGTCTGAACCGTTGTTTTGGACCGCGAAAAACTTTTCATTGCTGCTTGATGAAGAAGGATTGATTTTAAAAGATGCGTTTGAAGAAGAAGTGTCTGCCGGATCGGATGAAACGATCACCTGTGATGAATAAGTTTGGCTGGCGCTCCAGGTTTGTGAGGTGGAAGTGTCCAGGACGATGGTGTTACCGGACACATCAAGGCCGCTCCCCACCAGGTCGGAGAGGATCGTTGAATCAATCGAAAGGGCCACATCGGCCACCGCGGCGGTTTGCGCCTGCTGAGCAATCCGGGCATAGGGGACGGAAAAATATTCCATGCGGGGGGACATTTCACTGTCCCCTTCCAGCTGAACCCCCAGACAAAGAGAATCGGCCCCTTCAATCACCTCATCGGGCACTTCCAGACTGGTGCCGTAAAGGCCGTTTACAAATTCAACCGATTGCGTTTCAGAATAAGCCGCTTCTTCATCTTCACAAGTTTCGTAGAGATTGAAAGTAACCGACAGAATTTCTTCCAGCGGATTTCCTGATTCGCTGTCGATGACAAAACCCTGAATCGGGATACTGCCGGAATCAGCCCGTCCCGTGACTGAAATGGTCATCAATAATAAAAGTACTATTCCTTTTTTCCCCCCCATGCTCATCATAATAGACCCTCCTTATATTTATTTATTTATTTATTTATTTATTCTTCCTCCATGGTTTCTCTCATGATCGACATCATCGGATCTTGCATGACAAACGGCTCCCCCGATAGACTTCCTTCTTCGTATATATTGATGTTCATGCTGATAACCGCCTGATACCTGTCAGAAGCGGCTTGCTGATAAAGTCCATTTCCCAGATTAAAATTTTGTGAGGAAGGGGCCGCGGCTGGTTCGGTATCCCCTTCATTATCGCTATTCACAGTGACGTGAGGACCTCTTCCCAGGCAGGCTGAAAGAAAAAAACCGAGAGCCACCAAATTCCATACCCGTTTCATAATATAATATAGACCTTCCCGCTCGTTTCACTTGCGATGAAGGAAGCCCCTGAGTTCAGGAGTGGCAAAGCCACATCCTTTATCATCTGGCGTTCGAGTACTCATCTGCAAATAGTGTGCCATAAAGAATTTTTTTTAGAGTCTCACACTAAGACTCTGTTTTTAAAGTGAAATTTTTAATTGATTTGTTTATCATTCTGCGAGACTCTGTCAATATCCTGACTTTATTCTCATTTTGAGAGAGAAAAAGCATATCTTTTTGATGAAGAAAAGGGGTCTTATTCAGAGGGGATTTTTTTGGCTGGCTCTTTTTTTTGGGTTATTTCCTTATCCGTTGTTTGCTGAAGATACGGGGGTATCGGGAATTAATCTGGAAATTTTTGAACCAGCCTCTGATTCTTTCGGTTTCTTTTCAATTCAAGGATTTCAGACTCTTTCGCAAAATCAATTTCATTTCCGGACGGTAACCCAGGTTGCCTGGAATCATCTGTTGGAGGGGAATTTTCCTGCCGGCTCGCGCGATATTGTCGATCTCATTACCACCTGGCATTTGATTCCCTCCTACGGGTTGACTCGCTTTCTCACTGTTTTTTGGGATATTCCCCTTCATCTCCATGCGCGCGAAACCAATATTAATACCGGGGATCCTTTTACAACCGGTTCCTGGGGAGATTTGAAACTGGGATTCAAGTTCCGTATTTTTGATGAAACCAAAAAACGGCCGGGACTTTCTTTGATGATGGCTCATCATTTTCCGACCGGCAACGAGAGCAAATTTTTAGGATCCGATACCTGGAAGCCATCATTCGATCTGATTGCAGGAAAAGATTTCAAGTATGTTAATCTGAGCACAACGGTTGGTGCCTCACTCCCGTTCAAGAAAGAGGTCTTGGGGCTTGTTTTTGATGACACGATTTCGTTTGGTACTGGGCTTCAAGTCCCTCTGCTTTTTTGGGATCCGGAATTCAAGATGATGGGAGAAATTTTTGGCCAGGTTCAGCCATCGGATCCGCAGGTGGTGACTTCTCCTGTCGGATACATGCTGGGTGTTCAAAAGAAATTTAAATCAGGTTTGTCTTTGTCGGCCGGCGCCGGTGGGGCGTTGAACAACGCCGTCGGCAACGCCCGTTTGCGCGGGCATCTATCATTGGATTACACGTTTGGGTTTGTTTCAAAGCAGAAATGATCTGGATAGTTCTTTTTCTCCTTTTTGTTTCTTCGCAATTATTGGCGGACGAATTAGTTTTTCCCTTCAGTCCCTTGTCTCATCACTATTCCCGCGGTGAAGTGGTTGCCCTCCAAAAAGATGGAAAAATTGTTGTGGCCGGTACGGTCAATCAAAAAAATAAACAGGATCTATTTGCCGCCCGGTTTGATGGGGCCGGCAATCTGGACGAAACTTTCGGGGATCGGGGAATTCGGGTAATGGAACAAAAGGGAGAGGAGGGGGTCTACGGCCTTGATGTTCACAAAAATGGAAACCTTGTTTTGGGAGGCTACAAGAGACTCGGCAGGAATCGGCATTTTATGCTGGTTCAATTGACTCCTGAGGGAGATCTCGACTCTCATTTTGGTGAGGGGGGATATGTTGTTGACCAACGGGATGGATCTTCCGAAATTCATTTCCTGAAAATCAATCGGCAAGAACAGATTGTGGCAGTCGGCTGGCGGGAAAAATCGGGCAACTCAAACTTTGTTTTGGCTCGATATACAATAAAGGGGGAGGATGAATGGCTTGAAATCGATCGAACAAAAAAAGACCGTTTTTACGGTTTGACTCTTCAAGGGGATGGGAAAATAGTAGCGACTGGTTCGTTGCTAGACGATTCAAAAAAAACAAACTGTGTCGTTGCCCGATTTAACAATCGAGGAGAAATCGATTTTTCTTTTGGGGATCAGGGTTTTGTTGTTGCAGGCAGAGAGTCGGTCTGTTCCGCGGTTGATAGTGATCGACAAGGGAGGATCTGGACGACCGGTTATGAGGTCTCTGCGCGCGGGGATGCTGATTTTCTGGTTGTCCGTTTTGACGAAGAGGGGCGCCCCGATTCTCTTTTTGGAGAAGCTGGGATTAGAACTGTTGATTTTGAGGAAGGAGTTGATCTGTCTCATGCCCTTGCCTTTTTACCGACGGGGGAGGCTCTTTTTTTTGGGGAATCAATCCAAAAGCATCGGGCAACTCCTTCTTTTCTGGTTTTGTTGAAATTGGGAGAGAGGGGAGAAAATAGGGGAGCTCAAAAAATATTATTTCCAGAAAAAGCAAAACAGGGAGAAGGAGCCGCAATGATCAGTGATGGTCAGGGAGAAGTGATTGTTACAGGTCATCGGGGAAGACAATTTTTTTATGAATACTTCCGGCGGTGAGTCCCTCTCATCATCCAGAAAATGAAAGGGATGATCAAGGTGATTCCGGTGAAATGAAAAATGGTGGCAGGTAGGGCGGCCAGTTTTTCCCGATTGAGCTCACATCCACTCGTGGCCCCTGAAGAATACGAAGGGGACGAAGTCGAATCCTGCTCGGAGAGTTTGTCTTCGACTTCGTCACTCCCTTCGGCTTGGGTAGATATTTCTGTATCACCTGTTTCGTTTGTTCCGGTTGTCGTCAACGCTTTTGAAAGATCAAGGATGCCACCAGTAGAGGTTGACTCTTGAAGGGCCTCATCAGGCAAAACATTTTCGATGATCATCTGGCGAACCTCTTCGGCTGTTAGTGAAGGATCAAGGGTCAACAGAAGAGCTGCCGAACCACTCACATGAGCCACCGCGGCGCTGGTCCCGGAAAAAATAACATACTTTCCTTCCCGACCGGTTGTCACGATCCGATCCCCCGGAGCTGCCAGATCGACCGTTTGATTCCCATAGCTGGAAAAAGAGGCCAGCCCCCCCCCTTCGTTGGTTGCCGCAACGACGATGTTGGTGGAGAGATCAGAGGAGGCCGGATAGATCGGCGTTTCATCAAGATTCATTTTATCGTTTCCCGCCGCGGTTACAAAAAGAATTCCCGCCTCGGCTCCCCGCATCATCGCTTCTTCCAAAAAGAGGCTTTTCACTCCCCGCGGAAGCACCCAGCTTAGATTCACGATCCGGATCCCTTCGCCTATCGCATAATCAATGGCTTCAATGGCTGCCGAAGTTTTAAGTTTTCCATCGTCCCCCTTGATTTTTAAAGGGACGAGGTTCGCCTTCCAGCAGACTCCCGTTAGCCCCATACCATTATCTCCCACGGCGCCGATTACTCCTGCCACCATCGTTCCATGGCCATGTTCATCATTCACATCAGCTGTCTGACCGGAAAAATCGTAACCATTCACATCATCCACATATCCATTTTCGTCATCGTCGATTTCGTTGTCTGAAATTTCAGTCGGGTTAGACCAGATGTTGGCTTGAAGATCGGGATGATCGAGATCAATACCGGTATCAGGGATTCCCACCAGAACACTTTGGCAATCGTTGACAAAGTCCCAAACGGTTTCCATGCCGATGGAAAAGAGATTTTCAAAATCAAACTCGTCAAAAAGGGGATCGTTCGGGAGACTCGCCAGTTCTAGGTCGTAATCCGGTTCGGCATAATCGACTTCCACTTGATGATTTAATTTTCTTGCCAGTTCGTCGGCGTTGTCTGTTTCTATTCTGACAAAATCGGCGTGAGGACCATTCGTGAGTGACTTGATCGTCCCATTTTTATAACGAACCAAAACCGACTCATCCCCCCCCCAGGCCGATGGAATGGCATTGATGAAACCACAGATGATGAGAATCCAAAATAGTCGATTTAAAACAGACATGCCCCCTCCCTCTGTCAAATAACTAATGCAAAAAGAAGAGGGGATTTGGGTGAGGGCTAAAAATAATAACTAAATAATTTCAATTACTTAAAAAATATTTTATTAATAATTTTACTATAATAATAAATAGCCAATTTTTTGGTTAATTATCACTCCATCACTCTGATCTAATAAGTTATTAAAAATAGAAAATAATTTAAAGATGGTGTATAATGACTCCCTGGTTTGGAGTTTTTTAACTCCTTTTTTTGAGGTCATGGCATGCAAGAAGGAATTTTGGAATCCAACAAGCCGGTTCATTTAATCATGGAGGAGGAAGAGGGGATTGTGAGTCTTAATCCCCAGATGAAGGGGATTAACCGGCTGGTTTACAAAGTCGCCGCCCAGCCGGTAACGATTCTGATTGTGGGAGAATCGGGAACCGGTAAGGAACTGGTGGCGCGGCATATTTATCAACTTTCGGTTCGTCAGCAGAGGCCGTTTGTGGCGGTGAACATGGCGGCGATTCCGGCCACACTTTTAGAATCAATTTTATTCGGTCATGAAAAAGGGGCTTTTACCGGTGCTCATTCCCTGCAAAGAGGGCGTTTTGAACTGGCCGATGGGGGGACTCTTTTTTTGGATGAGATTGGGGAGCTTCCGTTGGAACTCCAACCGAAATTGTTGCGGGCGCTCC
>SBBF01000054.1 GCA_005240075.1 Nitrospira sp. | reverse complement strand
CGTCCTGTTGTCAATCTTCCGACACTTTATTTGTCAGTGCTCAGATGGGGGAATTTGAGGTGGCCATAGATGGGGGATTTTGAGTGGCCACCGGGGATATCGGCGCCTGGATTCAGAATGTGACTTCAGATACGCAAACCGTTTCGCCTGAGTTTATTGTTTATTATTCCTGGCAGGAACCTCCTCAAAAAGAATGGCGTCCCAGAAAAATATCCCATTCAGACTTGGCCACAAATTTAAAGCTCTAAAGGCTATAAACACGCATTGCGAACAATAAATGACTAGAATTATGAATGTCAGTGGGCCTGTCAAAAATAAACCTAGTCGCCACTAAAAAAAATATGTTAAAATAAGTAGTTATGTAGGGGCGAGGCTTGCCTCGCCCGTTAAGGGTGGAGACTCCTCCCCCCACAACGCAACTTTGCGGGGGAGTCTAGCCGATAATAGAATTGTATAGTGAGCGAGTATTGGCCGGATCGGACTTGTTCCGTCCGGACAAACGGAGCGAACGATCGTAACACGGCGTGACAGATGGGGGTTTTAGGGGGAAAGCGGTATTTCCCCCTGAGTAGAAATGAATTGAGAGGATTTGATATGGCAGGAACATCAGCAACATCCAGTTCATCAGCGGCAAGCGCCCCTCCAACGACTGAAGGGGCTCCGGAATCAATCCAGACCGGTTATATGCCGGGAACCCCCACAGGAGGGGGTGCCACCAGTACTCCTCCGGTATCTCGTGACTTGAACAAAACAAGTGTCTTTGCAACGGAGGCCTCCCCTGCGGCACAAGTAATGAGGATCAACACTTTTCAAAATGAATTCCCGGACGATAGCAGTCAATTCCAGTCAGTCCAGGAAGCCAAAAGAGCGGCCGTTGCTGAAGCGCGAGCGGCCAAAATCCCTCCTCCTAACTACGGATTGGTACAGAATCCTGAAACAGGAGAGTATGAATGGGCCCCCTGGACCGACGCGGCGGGATCAACAGACAATGCCACAGCGGCCAGCAAGGAAAATTTTGATGGCAGTACCTATACCGCTTACAGCTCGACCGATGTGGAAGATACGTTGGTCGCTTACAGTGAAACAGAAAAATCAGAAAAGGGAGAGACTTCAGGATCAGAAGAACCCTATTATGGTGAAATTGATGAAGGTGATGAGAAAGTTTAACGCCCCCGAGAGAAGAATCTGGCTTCGCCAGTTCTGATTTTGGAGGCTCGCTTCATGGGCAGCCGAAGGAACTTTGACCCGAGGCTGACCGAAAGCTATTATAATAAAAAAAGGAGAAACGTCATGGGAAGCTCATATAATCAAGAATACGTCGCCGCAACGCAGTATCAGGCTGACAAGAATCTGGAAATCGCCGAATCGTCCAACGAGGCCGATTACAACATTGCCAAGCTTCAGTCGGATGCGGTGATCCAACAGGCTAAATACGACTACGAAGCCCGTATCTACGAGGCCAACAAAAATTACGAGATTCAGATGGAAGCTCTGCGCGTTCGTGAAAAAGAGGCGGAGCTCCAGTATAAAGTGGACTGGAAAAATGCGGAGAACGACGCCATCAGAGCGGAAGCCTCCTATCTGTCGGCCGAGTCCAAAGTGATTGAGGCTGAAGCTGAATCCAAAGAGGTCGACTATGAACACGAGGAGGAGATGGATCAGCAATCGTCAGCCGATTCGAGTTACTGGTATGGATAATCAATGAATAAAAAGGGGGAAACAAGATGCCGGAAGAAATCCACGACCCGATGGAGTATATCTGGGAGCGGGTCCCCAAAACCAAAGAAGGATTAATCCATTACCTGGCGGGAGATATCCCTTATCTCTACCGCAACGGGTTTGTCGACACGGTCAAATATACCTATCAACAATGGAAAGAAGCCTTCAACGATGTTCTGCAACCTGATGGTTCTTATCTCGTCAATAAAGATAAATTCCTTTCGTTAAGAAAATACCGGTATGCCGGTCCTGTTTTTCAACCGTTTGACCCCGCCAAGGTTCGAGAGGGGGAATGGTCCGACCAGGAACTAAAAAAACTTTACGACCGGAGCATCAAGCCCTCTTCCAGCGTGGAGGAAAATGTTTTTTGGAACAGCGTCAAGATGCTCAAAAACCAGGGGTTTGCGCAAAATGGAAATCTGCTGGTGAACAAAGCAGTCAAAAGCCAGCTGGCCTATCTGATTGAGCGATTCCCCTCCCCCCGCAGACGCTTGGAAAAGGAGGTTTCCCGAATCCGGGAAGAAAGAGATGCTCAGTTGAGAGAAGCAATTAAAAACCGGGACACCTCCCTGTTTGTTACCGGTAAAGGGGCCAGCGAAGTAAAGAGGGACGAATTTAAAAAAATGGAATCAACAGCATCAGTCAAATCAGCTCTTGATAACAGCCAACCGACAGGAGAAACTCTGGACATTAAATCTTTAAGAAAACCCAAAGGGAAAATCAAAGGGTAGAAGCATGGCATGGCATGCCGTGCCTGTACAATCATTCCGCCAGAGGGGGTAAATTTTCTTTCGGGGATGACGAATAGATGGATTGACGATTGGCAATTTCCAGTGTTTTCTTTAATTCTTTTATTTCCCTGTTCTTGTCTTTGATGCTCCCCGCCTTGAACGCCCCCACAAAACCGGCGAACAGAATTCCAATACAAAAAGCGATCAACAAAAGATAATTCAGTGGAAGGGGGAGCGTTTGCCAGGTATTCAAATGGGGAATTTCAAAATTAAGAGAGACTTCCAGCGCCATGTTAGAACGGAGAAGATTTAAAAGCGCGAAAACAAAAATCGTTAAAATTAAGTATTTAATGAAGTGAAACATGATTAGAAATATTTCGCTAATTTTTTATACGTGTCCGTCACAAACTCCGGCAGAACCCGCGTCTCCCCTACGACCGGCATAAAATTCGAATCTCCAACCCACCGGGGAACAATATGGTAATGCACATGATCGACAATTCCGGCACCGGCCGCTTTTCCCAGATTCAATCCTACATTAAATCCGGCCGGTTTCAAAGCTTTCTTTAAGACAGTCAAACAACGGGCCACAAGTACTCCTAAAACCTCGTGCTCTTTGGAAGTCAATTCCGCAAAATCTCCCCGATGCCGGCGGGGAACAACCATCAAATGTCCATTGCTGTAAGGGTAGCGGTTCATCACCACAAAAGCCGACCTGCTTTTTAAAAGAACCAGATTTTTGATCGACTCTTTTTCTCCGTACAACCGGCAAAAAAGGCAACCCCTTTGCTCCCGAACGCCCCCTTCGATAAACTCCATTCTCCAAGGAGCCCAAAGAGATTTCATGGGGCTGACACTCCCCTTCCGTTGGTATTGACCCGCTCTTTCAGTTCTTTCCCCACCTTGAAAAAGGGAACTTTGCGGGTCCCCACATAAACAGAGGCCCCTGATTTGGGGTTCCGCCCCTGCCTCGGTTCGCGGGTTCTCACTTCAAAACTTCCAAACCCCCGAATTTCAACCCGCCCTCCTTCCGCCAAAGCGGAAGTCATTTTATCAAAAACAGTATTGACCACGACTTCCACCTCTTTGATGGGAAGATGCTTCAATTTGCTCCCCAGCACTTCAACCAGATCACTTTTTGTCATAAAGTTTCCTCCATATCATAAAACCACAGGGGTATTTTCATGCCATAAAAAAAATGATTCCCCCATTCCTCCAGAGAGGCCTTGAGGGAACTTTTTTCAAATAACCAGTCAATCGGCGATTCATACTTCTGGGGCCAGATGACACGGGCCTCCTGCGATAACCCCGCCATTTTCTTGGCCTCATCAATCGCATCATAAAGAGTTCCCAACTGATCCACAAGCCCAAGTTCAAGGGCCTGTTCCCCCGTATAAACTTTTCCCTCCGCAAGCTGGTCAACCTTTTCCGGAGGAATATGTCTCTCTTCGGACACCGCTTTTTTGAACTGGGCATACATGTTGTCGATCAACCCCTGAAGGTAGGCTTTTTCTTCCGGATCAAGCGAACGAAAGGGAGATCCGGAATCCTTGAATTTGCCGGTTTTAAGAACACGGGGTTCCAGTCTGAGCCATTTAACCAACTGCTCTAAATTCATCCCCTTCATGATCACCCCAATGCTTCCTGTAATGGTCCCCCGACTGGCAAAAATTTTGTCACCTGCCGAGGCAATGTAATAGCCGCCGGAAGCGGCCACCGTTCCCATCGACACCACCACTTTCTTCTCCGCGCGCACTTTTTTCAGCTCCTCAAAAATTTCCTGCGAGGGGGCAACCGCTCCTCCGGGGGAATCGATCCTCACCACCAGCGCCCTGATCGATTTGCTTTGACGAACGTCGTCAATTTTTTCCAGAATTTCGCCCGACTTAAAGACAGGGCCTTCAATCGGGAGAACCATCACCTCTCCCCCTTCAAAAATCGAGGGGGGGGAACCGGAAAAAATGGAGAAAACTGAGATAAACACCGCGGAGAAAAAAATAAGAAAGAGAGAAATAAAAAAAAGAGAATAAAGAACCGGATGTTTTTTCATGATACAGAATCTATTTCATGATGTCCTGGAGCCGGACTTTGGCATCTCCCTGCTTGGCCATGAATTCTTTCATATCCTGTTTTTCCAAAGCCTTCTGCAAATTTTTGATGCTCAAGATTACGCGGTGATCGCGATCTTCATGTTTTTTGACCTGCGCCGTGATCGCTTCCCCCTCCTTGAAAGTATCTTTAGCAATCACCTTCCCCCGGGCGGAAAGATCAGCATTGGCAATAAAACCGGTGGCCCCATCTTCCAGAGTCAAAGTAACCCCCTTGGCATCAATATGACTCACGGTACCGGTCGCTACCCCCCCAATCGGATATTTTTTTAACAGGGACCCCCAAGGATCTTCCGTCATCTGCTTGATTCCCAACGCAAATCGCTCGCTCCCCTTGTCCACATGGAGAACAACCGCCTCCACCTCCTGCCCCTTTTGCACCAGGTCAGACGGATGTTTGATTTCCTTGTCCCAGCTTAAATCAGAAATATGAACGAGAGCGTCAATTTCCTCCCCTTCCAGGCCAACAAAAACCCCAAAATCGGTAATGTTCCGCACCACCCCTTTGATTTTGGTACCAACCGGATATTTGACAATCAGCCGGTCCCACGGGTTCGGTTCCAATTGCTTGACCCCCAGTGAAATACGATGACTGGAAGGATCGACATCCAGAACAACCGCCTCAATCACCTGCCCCTGCTTGACCACTTTGGAAGGATGTTTGGTCTTTTTGCTCCAGGTTAATTCGGACACATGGACCAACCCTTCAATTCCTTCCCCCAGTTCAACAAAAACTCCATAATCGGCCACATTGACCACTTTTCCCTGCACCCGGTCCCCCGGCTTGAATTTTTCCGCCACCTGCATCCAGGGATCGGGCAACAACTGTTTCATTCCCAACGCCACTTTGCCATTCTCCGAATCGTACTTCATCACCGCGACATCAATTTCATCCCCCACTTTCAACACCTCGGATGGATGATTGATTCTCCCCCAACTCATATCGGTGATATGAAGAAGACCATCAATCCCCCCCAAATCGACAAAAGCGCCATATTCAGTGATATTTTTGACCACCCCTTTTAACACTTGTCCTTCGCGCAAATTGGTCAACAGATGACGCCGGCTTTGTTCCCGTTCCTTTTCCAGAACTGCCCGACGGGAAAGAACAATATTCCCCTTTGCCTTGTTTAATTTTAAAATTTTGAACTGGTACTTTTGGTTGATGAGTTTGTCTAAACTTTTGATCGGCTTGATATCAATTTGCGACCCGGGGAGGAAAGCCTTGATCCCCCCCAGATTGACCGACATCCCCCCCTTGATTTTGTTGACCACCACTCCGTCAATCACCCCATCGCTTTCAAAAACCAAAGCCACCTTGTCCCACGCCTCAACCGCATCGGCCCGCTCCTTGGAGAGCACCATCAACCCCTGGTCATCTTCCATCTGATCCACCACCACTTTGACAACATCCCCCGCCTGAACCGCGATTTCCCCGTCAAAATTGCGAAACTCCTCAATATCAATCGCTCCCTCTGACTTGAATCCCACATCCACCACCACCGCATCTCTCCGAACGGCAAGTACCCTGCCTGTCAGGAGGGTTCCTTCTTTGACTGTCAAGTTGTTGATCTGATTTTCGAAGAGAGACTTAAAATCGGTCAAGGGTTCATTTGTTAATGCCGGTTGTGTTGAAGCCATAAAATGTTTTTTTGATTCCTCCTTTTTCCCCTTAAGGGTCAGCAGGGTTTAAATGTAAACCCTTAAATTGTCAAATATTTTATAAGTTTTTTTCTATCAGCTGCTGATCTGAAAGAAACTGTATTCTACAGGGAACTGGTTGAACAGTAAAGGGGGCACAGCCACTTGCAGGATTTTTTATTGATTATGTCAGGGAACTCATTTTTTTAAAGAACTGCCATATCATCCTGAGGATTTGGAAGAGAGTTTCTCCAAAATTCCAAAAAAGGAAGGAAAAGAGGTATTCACACATTCGACGTCTTCGATAACAGAGGGTTGGGGGGCTCTCAAGGCAGCTATCGCCATGCTCATCGCCACCCGATGATCTCCCTGGCTTGAATAGGTTCCTTCTTTGAAAGGATACCCTCCCGAAATTTCAAAACCATCGTCACATTCCTTAATCGATACCCCTATTTTGGATAATTCCTGAACCATGGTTTTGATTCGATCCGATTCCTTAACGCGCAATTCTGAGGCATCTGAAACTTTGCTTGTCCCTTGCGCAACGGAAGCAGCGATTGAAAAAATTGGAATTTCGTCGATGATGTTAGGAATCAACGCCCCCCCTATATTAAAACCGGTTAGCGGGGAGGCCCGACAAATCAAATCGCCTGAAATTTCTCCCGCGACCGTCCTGTAATTCTCAATCTCAATCTTCCCCCCCATATCCATGAGAACACGGATAATCGCCGAACGAGATGGATTGAGCCCCACCGAAGTGAGTTTAATCTCTGAACCGGGGAGAATTAAACTTCCTACTATAAAAAAAGAAGCGCTGGAAAGATCGCCGGGAATTGTCAGGTCAATCGGATTCATTTTTTTGGGGGGGAAAATCTCCGTTGTGGTCCCCTCCCTTTCGATATGAACCCCCATGGCCGACATCATCCGTTCCGTATGATCGCGCGAAAGGGCCGGCTCAATGATGGTGGTTGATTCCGTTCCATAAAGGGCGGCTAGCATGATGGCTGACTTGACTTGAGCCGAGGCGACAGGGAGTTGATGACCCATCCCTCCATAAATTTTTTTGACATTACAACTTTTAATAAATCTTTTTCCCTTCCGGTCATAGGTAATGGCAAACCCCCCCCCCATTTTTTCAAGGGGCTTGGCCACCCGGTCGACGGGACGTTTGTTCAAAGAAGCATCGCCGGTTAAAGTTGCTTCAAAAGAATGAGCTGACAAAAGCCCCATCATCAATCGAAGAGTCGTGCCGGAATTGCCACAATCGAGGATTCCTGACGCCCCCTTCAACGCGTGCAATCCTTCTCCGTAGATTTTCAACTCATCGCCGATTTGAAGCTCTTCAGGAGTATGCGACATCCGGACTCCCAGTTGCTGGAGAATCCTCATGGTGGCCAGGACATCCTGAGCCAGCAAGAGATGCCTGATCTTAGAGACCCCCTCTGCTAGACTGGCCAGTATGAGGGCCCGATGCGAAATTGATTTATCTCCCGGAATCTGGATGGTCCCTTTAAGAGAGCTGGCCGGTTTGACTGTATAATTTTTTATCTGAGGATTTTTCATTTTCCTGCGAGAAGTTTTTTCTTTCGCGCTCTTTTAAAATATTTTTTAAGCTCCCCCCTCTTTTTCTTTCGAATCGCATTTTCGAGAAACGTCAGCTCCTTCTGATAATTCTTGAGGGCCCGGCTTAAAAAGAAATGATTCGTTTCACAAATATCAACCCACATGTCAGCAGGACTTCCCGCCAGACGGGTTGTGTCGCGAAATCCTGATCCTGCTATGATTGGTATCTTTTGGCGGGGCACAAGCCGAGAAACTGCCGTCATTAAAGCATAAGAGCTCATCTGGGGAAGATGGCTCACAGCGGCCACGAATCGATCGTGCTTGTGAGGATCTTCTATCACCACGTTGCAACCCACCCTCTGCCACAATTCTTTGATTCGCCCTAACGGACCAGCCGCGTTATTCGAAGATGGGGTCAAAATACATGTTGTTCCTTCAAACAGGTTATCTTGAGCTTCCTTGGCCCCCCCCATTTCTTTCCCCGCCATCGGATGGGCCCCTATAAAAAAAAGAGGTTTTTTGATCAAGCGATCAGCCGTTTTGACAATTTGTTCCTTCGTCGATCCCACATCCATGATGATTGTACCTGGTTTAGCCCATCTCGCCAAGAGGGGTAAAAAATTTTGAATGGTTTGGACAGGAGTCGATAAAACCAGAAGATCGCATTCCCCGGCCATTTTATGGAGTGAGCAAGCTTTGTCATCAATCAAACCGTTCTGGATGGCCCAGACAAGGTTGTGCTTGTTCCGGCCAAAACCGATCACCCGGCACGCCAGTTTTTTCCGTCGAATAGCCAGTCCCAGAGATCCACCGATTAAACCGACGCCGATCAAGCCCACTTGATTGAAAAGGATTTTCATTCTGCCATGATCCGTGCCTTGGGGTACGAACCCAGAATCTTGAAAAAAGCGCACTGGTTTTTGACCTGATCGAGCACCGCCGCCACCGGTTGATCGTCTGCATGGCCATCCAGATCGGCAAAAAACATATACTCCCAGGCCCTTTTCTTGACCGGACGCGACTCGATTTTTGTCAGATTGATTTTGGCTTTCGCCAACGGCTCCAGAATATGAAACAAAATACCTGGCTCGTCTTTGGCAATCAATAAAATTGATGTTTTGTCCCGACCTGTTTTGTCCGGACCTTCATAACCGATCACCAAAAAACGGGTGTAATTTTGGACATGATCCTGTATTTCTTTTTCTAGAATGGGAAGACCATAATGGCTGGCGGCCAGCTCCGAGGCAATCGCCGCCGTCCCCTTTTCGCTTGCGGCCTTCCGCGCTGCCTGCGACGTCGATTCCACCTCCTTTAATTTAACCTGCGGCAGATGAGCGGCAAGCCAGTTCCGGCACTGGGCCAAAGCGTGGGGATGGGAATAAACCGTCTTGATTTTTTTGACATCCCCTTCACGGCTGAGCAAATGATGGGCAATCCTCAAAACCACTTCCGAACATATTTTCAAGGGGGAGTCGACAAACAGATCGAGCGTGTGGCTGACCACCCCTTCGGTTGAATTTTCGATTGGCACCACCCCGAAATCAGCATGTTTCTTTTCAACGTCGGAAAAAACACTCTGAATCCCCCCTCCCGGTATCATCATAGCCTGGGTTCCGAAATGACGGGCCGCCGCAATGTGGGTAAAGGTCGCCTCCGGCCCCAGATAAGAAACTTTGATGGGAGCTTCCAGGGCGCGGGTAGTCGAAATAATTTCCCTGAAAACCGACAAAATGGAATCGTTTGAAAAAGGGCCCTTGTTCAGCTTGACAAGTCGATCGTAAATCGACTGTTCTCGCCCGGGAGAATGAATTGAAATCCCGTTGGCTTTTTTGATTTTTCCAATTGCCTGGGCTTTCAAACCCCTTTCTGAAATGAGCCTCAAAATCTGACGGTCCAATTCGTCCACCTCATTCCGGAGCCGGTTGATTTCATTCATATAGAAGACTTATAAACGAAAAAAAAATGGCTTGCCAGCAAGAAAAATGATAATAAGCTATCACATTCATTGCGGGAGTAGCTCAGTTGGTAGAGCGCAACCTTGCCAAGGTTGATGTCGCGGGTTCAAGTCCCGTCTCCCGCTTATCGGTAAGTTTTAATCCGGCAGAGCGAGCAGAATTTCCCGCTGGGCCAGCAACACCTCTTTGACCACCACCCAGATTCGATCCCCCACGGAGTAGCTTTTCCTCCTCCTTTTGCGCCCCACAAAACGAAACCTTTTTTCGTCAAAGATATAAAAATCGTCATGCAGTTCCCGAACGTGCAAAAGCCCCTCCACATAATGGGGCTCCAGCTCGACAAACATGCCGAACTTGGCAATCCGCCGGATCGTTCCAAAAAATTTTTCATGGAGATGTTTTTGCATAAAAAGAGCCCTTTTGAAACTGATCATCTCCCGCTCCGCTTCCATCGATTCCCTCTCCCTCTTGGAGGCCATATCGCCGATATAAACCAGTTGATCATGGCTGTAAAAACTCCGGAGCTGTTTTTTGAAAATTGTCGGATCCTTTTTGTGCGTCGTCAGCAAAAGATGAATTCTTCCCTCCGCCGACTGCCTTAACAGGGTTTTTAACTGACGATGAACGGTAAGATCAGGATAACGCCGGATGGGAGAGGTAAAATGACAATAGTCTTCAAGGGCAAGGCCAAAATGCCCCCGGTTGTCCGGATCGTAGACCGCCATCTTCATGGAGCGAAGAAGAACCTGATGCAAAAAAAGTTCCATCGGGTGTTTTTTTACCGAATCGAGAAGATGGATAAAATCAGCCGGTTTGGAAAGATGGTCTTTTCCTTTCTTGATACCCAAATCATGAAGAAGATCCAAAAAAACTTGAACCTTATCGGCATCCGGAAAATCATGAACCCGGTAGAGAAGAGGAATTTTCAAAAATCCGAAGAGTTCCGCCACGGCGCGGTTGGCTGATATCATGAATTCTTCAATCAGCTGGTGGGAAAAAAAACGCTTGGCCCGCGCAATCGCAACAATTTCCCCTGACCGGTTGTAGACAATTTCCGCCTCCGGAAGTTCAAAATCGATCGTCCCTCTTTTTCGTCTTTGAACCAGCGAAAGCTGGGTCAGTTTTTTGGCATGGTTCAAGCTTTCCCGGACAGCGGGAGGATATTCTTCCTCTGAAAAAGAAACGCCGTCAAAAAAACGCTGAATCTCGTCGTAAATTCCCCGTTTCTGGCTCCGAATCAGACTTTCATAAAACCAGGCTTCCAGGGGAACCCCTTCTTCATTAAAACGGATTTCACAAGTAAGCGAAAGTCGATCTTCCCCCGCTTTGAGACTGCACAGATTGTTGGAAAGTTTTTCGGGCAACATCGGAACAGCAAAATCGGGAAAATAAACGGAGGTGCCGCGGTTTAAAGCCTCCTGATCGGCGAGACTCCCGGATAAGACGTAATGAGCCACATCCGCTATGGAAACATAAAGATGATACCCCCGGTCTCTTTTTTCAACACAAATGGCATCGTCAAAATCACGCGCTGTCAGACCGTCAATCGTCAGGACCGGTTTTGATCTCAGATCGACTCTTTTTTCATATTCCTCCGTGGGAATCTGATCAGGAAAACGCCCCACCTCGTCCAACACCGGACGGGGAAAATCTTGTTGAATATGATACTTGATCAAAAGCGCCGACGTTTCGGTGGACTCTTGACAAGGTTCTCCCAAAACAGAAACTACTTCCCCCATGAAAGGGAGTCCCCTCTGGGGGTATTGGAGAATACGGGCTACAACGGTTTGACCCGAACGCCCCCCATGCAGATTTTTGGCAGAAATGGCAATTTCGATGGGGCGTTTGTATTCTTCATTGATGACATAAAAAGATCTTCCCCTCTTTTCCAACCGCCCCACCCAGTGGCTTCTTCCCCGTTCCAGAATTTTTAAAACTTTTCCCTCCCGCCTCTGAGAATCGTCCTCTTTGGAGAAGGAGGAGACCAAAACTTTATCCGACGGGAGAGCCTCCCCCACATAACGGGCCGGAATAAAAACATCCTTTTCATGCGGATCATCCGGAAGAACAAAACCAAACCCCTGGGGATGAAGCCGGAAGGTGCCGCTAACCGTCTGGCCTGTTTCGGCCAACCCATACCGATTACCGCGGTGACGAATCAGACGCCCCTCCTCCGCTATTTTTTTGAGAAGATGTCTCAAAACTTTTCGGTCATGCACCTCGATTTTCAGATGTTTGGCAATCTCGCGGGCATTCCAGAAATGGGAGGGATGGGAGTGGAGAAAAGATAAAATTCTGGACTGCATTATGCGCGAGGGGGGACTTGAACCCCCACGACCTTTAAGGCCACTAGACTCTGAATCTAGCGTGTCTGCCAATTCCACCACCCGCGCCCATTCTTCAAGACATTGTTTTTCTATCGTAGTCGGATAGTGATGAAAAGAGTTTTCTTGTCCCCTCCTCCATTCGCATGATATGACCTGAACATTCAAGTATGATTACCATTCTCCGGCTTGTCCGATTGATCCTTGTCATTGCGGTTCTCTGTTTCACCACAACCATCATGACGATTGCGGCGCTTCTCTTCTACTATTCCCGCGATCTCCCCAAACTCGATACCCTCAAGGATTACAATCCTCCAGTGATCTCCGAAGTCTTTGCAACCGATGGCACCAAGGTGGGGGAATTCTGGATGGAGAAACGAATCGTATTAACACCGCAGGAAATGCCCAAAGTGATCGTCCAAGCGATTGTTGCCAGCGAAGATGACCGCTTTTTTGAACACAAGGGGATCGACTATCAGGGGATTGTCCGGGCCTTTATCGAAAACCTGAAAGCAGGCCACGTCGTTCAGGGAGGGTCGACTATTACTCAACAGGTCACCAAATCTCTCCTCCTTTCAAAAGAGAGAACACTGGATCGAAAAATAAAGGAAGCAATCCTCGCCACGCGCATCGAAAAAAATTTCAACAAGGACGAGATTCTCAATCTTTATTTGAACCAAACCTTTTTTGGAAACAGGGCCTACGGGGTTGAAGCGGCCGCCCGGAATTACTTTCACAAATCCGCCAAGGAATTGAACATCGCCGAAGCGGCGATGATTGCGGGGCTGGCCAAGGCTCCTTCGCTCTATTCCCCTCTCCGTGATGTCCCGCAAGCCAAAGCAAGACAGGAATATGTCATCGACCGGATGTTTGAAGTTGGATATATCACGAAAGAACAGAAGGAGCGGGCCAAACAAACAAAGTTGATCATTTACAAGGAAAACACCGACAAGGACTTCAATCTCCGATACGCCCCCTGGTTTACCGAATATATCCGCAAGGTTGTTCAGGAAAAATATGGAGAACAGGTTCCCTACACCCATGGATTGAAAATCGATACGACTCTCGACCTGAATTTTCAACAGGCGGCGGAACGAGCGGTTAATCGGGGTTTGCGGGAATTGGACAAGCGGGAAGGGTATGGAGGACCAATCCGCCATTTCAATGGAAAAGAGGAAATAAAAACATTTTTGGATGAAACGCATCTCAAACTCATCCAGGAAGAAAATCAGATCATAGAAATTCCTTTGCCTGATCCCGTGAAAAAAGATTTGGCCTCGATGCCCACACCAATTAAACCTGATCGGTACTATGAGGCGGTCATCGTCAATCTCGACAGAAAAAATCAGAATCTGGAAATCAAGGTTGGGCACGTTTCCGGAACTATCCGCGTTCATGACTATGCCTGGGCGCGCAAGCGAAACCTTGATTCAGCCGGTTATGACGGGACTTATTATATTCGGGATCCCCACCCCACCTTTGCCGAAGGGGATCTGGTGCAGGTGAAGCTTAAAAAACCGGGCGAAGCGGAGATCAAAGAAAAAGAGTACGAATCAGGAAAAACCTACTTCAGCCTGGAGCAAAAACCGGAAGTGGAAGGGGCTCTTTTTTCGTATGAGCCACAAAGCGGTTTTGTCCGGGCAATGGTGGGAGGAAAAGATTTTAAGGAGAGCGAATTCAACCGGGCCCTGCAGGCTCTTCGGCAGACCGGTTCAGCCATCAAACCGTTGATTTATTCTGCCGCGCTGGACAAGGGATACACCCTCAATTCGATGATTGAAGACGCCCCTCTCTACTATGAATATTCGCCCGGTCGTTTCTGGTCGCCCCAGAATTACGGCGGGGGATTCAAGGGACCCACCTCTTTTCGAAGCGCTCTCGTCAACTCGCGCAATGTCGTGACCGTTCGCATCCTGATGGATATCGGTCTGGATTACACAGTGGCCTATGCTCGTAAACTGGGAATTACATCCCCAATGAAACGGGTTTATTCGATGGCTTTGGGCGCTAATGATCTCAAACTCTCAGAACTTTCCCGCGCCTATGGGACTTTTATAACCGGAGGGATCAGGCCGGAGTTGGTGTTTATCAAAAGAATCACCGACCGTTTTGGACAGGTTTTGGAGGAATATCATCCGCGTAACATTGTCCCCTTTGAACAACAGCTGGATGAAATCAAAAAATCAGGCAAAAAGCCGGCTCGGGGGGAAAAGGGGTATAACCAGGCTCTCTACGATTCAGCTCTCCCCTCGATTGAAGAAGAAAAATTGGACTTGACCGACATTGAAAAACAGATTTTGTACGGTAGCTATATTCCCGAGGGATACGCTATTTCTCCCCGAACAGCCTATACGATGGTTCAGTTGATGAATGACATTGTCAATTTTGGAACCGGTTTTAAAGTCAAAGCCCTGGGAAAACCGGCCGCCGGAAAAACAGGAACCACTAATGATGAAACGGATGTCTGGTTTGTCGGATTTGTTCCCGACCTTTTTGCCGGCGTCTGGGTCGGTTTTGATAAAGTGCAAAAAATAGGTTCGAGAGAAACGGGAGGCAATACCGCCGCTCCCATTTTTCTTTACTACATGCAGGAAATTCTCAAAGACAAACCGGTTGCTCCGTTTGTGATTCCCAAAGAAATTAATACCGAAGCGTTGAAAGCCCCCATCGACACCAGCATCGGGGAAGATGCCGAAGCGGGGGGCATTACCGGTCCCGGACATGGCGCTGATTTTTTTATCCATGATTTCTAAAAACAGAAATCTCGAGTCGTTTCCCAATCCCAAACCGGATCGGGATTATTGGATTGAGTTTGCCTGTCCCGAATTCACCTGCGTCTGCCCCAAAACGGGTCAACCCGACTTTGCCACGATTAAGATCAAATATGTACCCGACCAGAAATGCGTGGAGCTCAAATCACTCAAACTCTACCTCTGGTCTTATCGAAACGAGGGGATTTTTCATGAAAAAGTGGTCAACACGATTCTCGATGACCTCATTGACTGCATTCAACCCCGATTCATGGAGGTTATCGGCGATTTTTTTGTCCGGGGGGGAATTCATACGGTGGTGACAGCAAAGCATGGAGAACAATCAGGAATAAATTTGTCTGACTCGACGACCTGACCATTTTTAATCAAATATCAAAACAATCACCAGAGAGAGAAAAAAACAATCAGGGCTGTGGTTTGTTCAAAACCAGAACATCATCAACGGTGTAATGTTCCAAATTTTTTTACTCCAGGACTTGACTAAGGGGGGAAAGATATTATTTAAACGGCCATCTAAAAGGAAAAAAATCCATGCCCCTCTACGAATACTACTGTAAAAAATGCCAGACGACCTTTGAAGTGATGCAGCAAATGTCTGAAGGGGGAAAAGCGAAATGCCCCCAATGCAAAAAAGCGGCTCAAAAACAGGTCTCCGCGGCTGGTTTTCAATTAAAGGGAACCGGCTGGTATAAAACAGATTACGCCTCCAAACCGGTTGAACCCAAATCTGAATCGAAAAGTGAGGCCAAAACTGAATCAAAAAGCGAATCTCAAAGCCCAACGAAAAAAGAAGAAAAGAAAACCAGTTAATGCCGGAAATGCCTCGTGCCGGTGAATACCATCGCTATTCCATATTCGTCGGCAGACGCGATCACTTCGGCATCTTTCACCGATCCCCCCGGCTGGATGACCGCTTTGATTCCCGCTTGAGCCGCCTGATCCAGACCATCTCGAAAGGGAAAAAAAGCATCCGAGGCCATCACCGCTCCTTCAAGAGCAATTCTCGATTTGCTGACTGCCAATTTGACCGAATCAACCCGGCTCATCTGCCCCGCCCCTACTCCGATAAGCTGTTGATTTTTAGTCAACACAATCGCGTTAGACTTGACATGTTTGACCAGCTTCCAGGCAAAGGCCAATTCTTCCAGCTCCTCTGCTGTCGGCTTTCTTTGAGTGGGAACAGGACATGAAGAGAGATTAATGTTGTGAGCATCGTTTTCCTGCACCAGCAATCCCCCGCTGACCCGGTGATACTGCAAATCCCAACTTTTTAAAACCGGCATTTCTTTGAGACTCAGCAATCTGAGATTCTTTTTGGCCCTGAGCAGGCTTAAAGCCTGATCGTCATAACCGGGCGCCACAACGCATTCAAAAAAAGTCTCCCCCAAAGCCCGGGCTGTTTCCTGATCCATCCTCCGATTCACCGCCACAATTCCCCCAAAACTGGAAACCGGATCTCCGTCCCGGGCCTGGATAAAAGCTTCTTTCAGATTTTCCCCCAGAGCGGCACCACACGGATTGGTGTGCTTGACAATGACACAAGCGGGTTCATTAAATTCTGCGACACACTGAAGTGACGCGTCACAATCCAGAATATTGTTATAGGAAAGTTCCTTGCCATGAAGTTGATTGGCCCCTGTCAGGGCCCCCCGCAGAAGTGAATGTTCCCGGTAATAAGCGGCCAACTGATGAGGGTTCTCCCCATAACGAAGAGTTTGAATTTTTTCAAAACGGAGAATAAGGGTTCGAGGAAAAGGCTGGGGGGGTTCCAGCCCGAAAGAGAGACGGCTGGCAATCATCGAATCATACCGGGCCGTCGCCTCAAAAACTTTGACTGCCAGCCGGAAGTTTGTTTTTGGATCAACTTGCCCCTTGTTTTGTTTCATTTCAGAAATGATCGCCTGATAATCCTGGGGATCAATCACAACGGTTACATCCTGATAATTCTTGGCGCCAGCCCGAAGCATGGTGGGGCCGCCAATATCAATGTGTTCGATCATCTCCTCCAGAAGGGCCTCTTCTTTGGACGCTGCTTTTTCAAAATCGTAGAGATTAACCACAACCAGATCAATCGCCTCAATCCCCAACTGCTTCATCTGTTGCTGGTGGGCTGGATTTTTTCTGATCCCCAAAATTCCCCCCTCGATTTTGGGATGGAGGGTTTTTAAACGCCCATCCAGCGCCTCAGGAAAACCGGTGTATTGGGAAACATCGGTGACAGGAATATTTTGATCCCTCAAAATTTTTGCTGTTCCACCAGTCGAAAGAATTTCAACACCCATGGAAACAAGTTCCCGGCAAAAATCTACCAGACCGGTTTTGTCGGTCACACTGACAAGAGCTTTCTTGATGTGCGGCATGATTTTTTGAGGGAGCGAGGCAAGCCCCCAAAAATTGAGGCGCGGGTCGGAATTGAACCGACGTGTAGAGGTTTTGCAGACCTCTGCCTTACCACTTGGCTACCGCGCCATTAGATACCTTCCCGCTCCCTTCAGTCGCGATGAAGGTAGCCCCCGGGCTCAAAACTGGCAAAGCCAGATTTTTCGAACAGGGGCACTCGAGCCACTGAGGATTCGCTCGCGCGGAATAAATTCGACGCTCGCTCATCTCGAGTCAATAAATCAGATTTTTGATGCGAACGTCAAACAAAAAACTTTTTTACTTCCACCTTACGCTCTCCTTGTCACACAACACCAAAAAATCTTTAAGCTCCCTTTTTCCCCTCATCCCCCCCTTTCCGTTGGCATAAATCGATTTGACCCGCTCCCCCTTTTCTACAAGAATGGGCAAATTCAACAAACGAGCCTGGTCAACCAAACGACTGAGAAATTCGTCCACAGGATCAACCATCCCCTTTGTTTTGGAAGAATCATAATAAAAATCATTCAGGCTCTCCAGAATCTTCCTGAATTCCTCACGCGACCGCTTCAATTTAAAATTGAAATTTTCCAGTTTTTTTTCTGACGAAGAAGTTTCCTTTTTCTCAATCAGAGACTGGATTGTCTCTTCAATTTCTTTTTCAAACCGGCTTTTGGCAATAAATAATGGCAACGGTATATTCCGCTCCTCGATTTCTTGCTCAAAATTTCCAAAACTGACATGGGAGAGAAAACAGACAGTCTCCGATAAAAAAGAATAAGAATTGAGAATCTCTTCGTAGAGATCAACCCCCTTTTCCCCCGACAGATGAATTTCCATCAAAATCAAATCGGGTTTGGTGTCCTTCTCTTTCTTTGATTTTTTCAGTGCTTCCCTGAAAGGTTCCGTTTCAAAAAAAACTTCTATTTTCCGATCTTTTTTTTGAAGAAATTTCTTGGCGTGCAATGCAAAAGAAACATCGGAGTCAACAATCCAGATTTTAATCATCTCTTAATAGCGTGGAACTTTCGGATCAACCTTGATCGACCAGGCATCAATGCCGCCGGAAAGATTGGCCATATTTTTAAATCCCTGGCCCGCCAGATACTCACAGGCCCGCTGGGAGCGCCCCCCATGATGGCAATGGATAATCAGCTCTTCATCCGGTTTGAGTTCTAAGGTCGCTCTTTGTCCAAACTGGGAAAGCGGAATCAGAATCGACCCCTCAATATGGGCGGTCTGGTATTCCCCCTCCTCGCGCACATCAATCAGGCGAAAAGATTCTTTTGAATCCATTTTTTGTTTTAATTCCTCCACGCTGATTTGCTTGATTTGAATCATGAGCATCACCTACACCACTTTGAATTCTTTGACAAGCGCCTGGAGGCTCACCTTCGCGTCCCCAAAAATCATGCGGGTGTTGGGGAGGTAGAAAAGAGGATTTTCGATCCCCGCAAAACCGGAGGCCATCGATCTTTTGAAAACAAAAACATGTTTGGCAGAATCGGCATTGATAACCGGCATGCCATAAATGGGGCTTGTCTTGTCGGCGCGAGCAGAAGGGTTGACAACATCGTTGGCCCCAATCACCAGACAAACATCCACCGTTCCCATCCGGGGATTGATTTCTTCCATTTCAATTAGCTGATCATAGGGAATATCAGCCTCGGCCAATAAAACATTCATGTGTCCCGGCATTCGGCCGGCCACCGGATGAATGGCGTAGGAAACCTCGCAATCTCTCTCTTCAAGAATCTGCGCCAGCTCTTTTACCGCATGTTGGGCTTGGGCCACCGCCATCCCGTATCCCGGAACCACCACCACTGAATGAGCCGCTTCCAGCACATGATAAGCATCCTCAATCGATATCGCTTTTACTTCCCCTTTTGTTCCCGACCCGGAGGAAGAATCGGTCATCCCAAATCCGCTGAAGAGAACATTGGTGAGCGACCGGTTCATCGCCTTGCACATCAAGCGTGTGAGAATAAAACCGCTGGCCCCCACCAGAGCGCCTGCCACAATCAGAATGTTGTTCTGAACCACAAATCCGGCTGATGCGGCGGCAATTCCCGTGTAGCTGTTTAAGAGCGAAATCACAACAGGCATGTCAGCCCCCCCGATCGGCAAAACCCCCAAAACCCCCAGCAGAAACGACATGACAATAATCACAAGAAAAGCAGAATAGCGATCAGCCGGATTGAGGGAGTACAAAATCCCCAAGCCGACAACAATCAACAACAGAAGAGAACTGAGAATTTTTTGACCCGGAAACAAAAGAGGTTTACCACTCAATTTTTCCTTCAGTTTGGCCCAGGCAATAATGCTTCCTGAAAAACTGATTCCTCCAATCAGGACCGACAAAAAAATTGTCGCCGCCCCCGCAGATGAAACAGCTCGATGCGAATGATATTCTCCCCACCCCAGGAGGAGAGCGGCAATCCCCCCTGATCCGTTGAAGAGGGCCACCATTTCCGGCATTTGAGTCATTTGAACCCGGCGGGCAGACACAGCGCCAATAATTCCCCCCAAACCGAGCCCTAAAAAAATCCAGATATAATTTGTAATGTGGCTGTTGAAAAACGATGCTGCCACGGCCAATACCATTCCCAACGCTGACATGAGATTGCCGGCTCTCGCCCGGTCGGCACGATTCATCATTTTAAGCCCCAACACAAAAAGAAAGGCAGACAGAACGTAGGAATAGTCGATAAAAGAATCCATCACTCTTTGCTCTTTTCCTTTTTCTTGAACATTTCGAGCATGCGATCGGTTACCCCATACCCCCCCACCACATTGATCGCGGCAAAAGTAACCGCCAGCGTACTGAGGACAATTTTTACGGGATCATCTCCGCTCATGCCGGCGGCAATCATGGCTCCCACCAGTGTGATGCCATGAATCGCATTCGTGGCGGACATCAGCGGCGTATGAAGAGTGGAAGGAACTTTGGAGATCACCTCGAAGCCTAAAAAAATGGAGAGCATCAAAATAAAGGTCATAAAACCCTTTCATTGACTATTTTTCCCTGATGAGTCACCAGACAGGCCCGAATAATGTCATCATCAAGATTGATATGAAAAGCCCCCTTTTCTTTATCCCAAAACTCTTCAATTAAATTATAAATATTATTGGAATACATGCGACTGGCGTCAAAAGCGGCGCGAGCCGACAGGTTTTTGAAGCCGATCACGCGAACCCCCTCAACATCGACTTCCTTGTCAGTCTCAACTCCTTCAACGTTTCCCCCCGATTCCACCGCCAGATCGATCACCACACTTCCCCGCTTCATTTCTTTGAGGATATCCCGCGTTACAATGACAGGGGCCTTTTTTCCAAAAATCTGGGCGGTGGTAATCACCACATCGGAATGAACACAAGCCTTCCTGATTCCCTCCCTCTGTTTATGGAGTTGTTCGGGGGCAAGCTCCCTGGCATAACCTTGAGTCGTTTCCCCCGTCTCCCCCAGATCAATCTTCAAAAATTTGCCGCCGACGGAACGGACCTGTTCTTCCACGGAAGGACGCACATCAAACGCCTCCACGCAAGCCCCCAGTCTTTTGGCCGTGGCAATCGCCTGAAGGCCGGCCACGCCGGCACCGATTACAAAAAAACGGGCCGGGGGAATGGTTCCGGAGGGGGTAGTCATCATCGGAAGAATTTTGGGAATGGAATTGGCCGCCAGAATCACAGCAACATAACCGGCTAGCGAAGCCTGGGAACTCAAGACATCCATTTTTTGCGCGCGGGTCGACCGGGGAAGTAGATCCAGACTGATGCTACTGACCCCCCGTTTGGCCAACAACTGAAGATGTTCCGGAGAACGAAAAGGATCAAGACAACCGATATAAAGAGCGCCCTCTTTCAGACAACTCCCTTCTTCCATCGAAGGCTTAAAAAACCGAACGATGAGATCCCCTCTTTTTAACAAGTCTCGATGATCTTCGATGATCTCAGCCCCCGCCCCCCTGTATTGCTCGTCATTAATAAAGCAACCGGCCCCCAAATTCCTTTCAACCAGAACTGATCCCCCCATCTTGACCAAACGGCTCACGGTTTCCGGCACCAACGGCACCCTTTTTTCCAAAAAATCATTTTCCTTTGGAATGGCAATGATCATTGTGAAAAAACGAGATAATTATCAAAAAAAATATTTT
>SBBF01000094.1 GCA_005240075.1 Nitrospira sp. | reverse complement strand
CCCCTTCTGATGACCCTTTGAACAAGAAAAAAGGGGGACATTTAAGGTTGATCAAGTAAGGCCCGGGGGAGTTGATCTTGACATAGTTATGGTATCATCTATAATACCAAAATGAAGCCTGTGGTTGTTCTGGATACCAATGTTTTGGTGTCCGCTTTAAGTTCAAAGTTGGGGGCATCTCATCGATTGTTTCAATTAGTGGGAACTGACAAATTTACAACAGCTCTTTCAGTTCCCCTGGTTTTGGAGTACGAGTCAGTCATTAAAAGAAGGAAAAAGCTTCACAAGCTAACAGCAAAACAGGTAGCCGATATTATTGATTACTTATGCTCGGCATCCATCAAACAAAAGGTTTTTTATCTTTGGCGTCCCTTTTTGCCGGACCCAAAGGACGATATGATTTTGGAATTGGCGATAGCTGCGGCTTGCAACTACATCATTACTTTTAATAAAAGGGATTTTTCTGGTGTCGACCATTTTAATATCAAAATCGCAACACCCGGAGAATTTCTAAAAATCATAGGAGAAATAAAATGAGCACTTTAAGCCTGCGTTTTGCTGATTCATTGCATCATACGGTGCGTCAGCTTTCAAAAAAGGACAATATATCCATCAACCAGTTTGTGGCCACAGCAGTGGCAGAAAAAATAGCCGCATTGATGACGGTTGATTATCTGGAAGATCGTGCTAAAAAGGGGAGTAGAAAGAAATTTCTCAATGCCTTGTCTCGCGTCAGGAATGTTCCCCCTTCCGAGGAAGATGCCATGGATTGAATTAAAATACCTGCAGTAAGGTCGATTGACATTTGACTTTAAGCCCGTTAGGAAAATGGGGTCATGAGCTTGCGCAATTTTTTCCCCAAATTCATTACCAAACAGTGGGACAACTGGATCAGAAAGGTGGAAGAACATCTGGTCTATTTTACCCCCCCCTATATTTCGCATCAAAATTCCCTCTTTTCTCCTCTGGTCGCGTTGGTGGCGCTGATTGCCAGCATTGTCCTTTTGGGGATTGCCATCGGTTCCTTTTTTGCTCTCTTTTCCAGCTTGCTGGTCCTTTACTTTATTCTTACCAAAGTCTTTGGCATTCGCCTCGACCTTGGGGACGTGGTGAGCGTTTGATACACTCTATTTTTTTCTTTGCCAAATCTCAAACAGGCCTGCTACACTTAACGCATCGTGTCGAAAATAAAGTGAAGGGGAAATACTCGCACGCCAGATGACGAAAAATCTGGCTTTGCCAGTTTTGAGTTCGGTGGCCCCCTTCATCGCGAGGGCAAAACCCGAGCGGGAAGGTATACATATAAAATGGGAATCCAAATAGTGGAGAAGTGCCCTGCCGGTGTCAAGGTCGAAAACCCTAAGCTGGCTCTCGTTTTGGCAGGGGGGGCTATCTCCGGAGGAGCCTTTAAAGTTGGGGGGCTTAAAGCTCTCAATGATTACCTCCTCAATCGGAAGGTGACCGATTTTGATATTTATGTAGGACTGTCGGCGGGGGCTTTCCTGACAGCTCCCCTGGCTGGTGGCATTCCGCCTGAAGAAATGCTGGCAAGCCTGGATGGGACCTCAAAACAATTCGATCAGCTGGCCCCTTTTGAATTTTACCGCCCGAATTTTGAAGAATTTTTTTCACGCCCCTTGAAATATCTTTACGGTCACCTGACTTTCATACCGGGCATCTGCTACGATATTTTTTCCTCGATTCCCCAGTTAAAAAATGATTTCTGGAAAAATCTGGTCACCCTCGTCCGTCATCCCAATTATTCCAATTACGAACAACTCATGAAACCGCTGTTTCGTGTGGCCTACACAACACGCACGATCCCCACCTTTGGAGAACTCTTTGTTTCCGGTATTTTCGACAACAGGCCGCTGGAAGCCTACTTGAGTCGCAATATGAAAAAAAACCGGATGACCAACAACTTCAAGGTCTTGCGAAAAATGTCGGGGCGTTCCCTCTATATTGTCGCCATGAACCTCGATACCTCGGAGCGGGTTATCTTTGGCCCGGATGAAAAAAACGATGTAACCATTTCCGAGGCGATTCAGGCTTCCACCGCCATTCCCGGTTTTTACAAACCGGCTCGGATCAAGGGAATCGATTATATCGACGGAGGGGTGCGGCGGACAGCCAACATGGATATCGCTTTTGACAAGGGGGCCGATCTGGTCATCTGCTACAATCCTTTCCGGCCGTTTCACAATGAAGTGGTGATTGAATACCTTCGGGAAGAAAACAAGTATTTCACCAAAAACAAACGAATCGCTGATGGAGGGATCGGGATGGTTTTAAATCAGGTTTTCAGAACCCTTTTTCATTCCCGTCTAATGGTTTCTCTGCAAACCTACAAGGAAGACACCAATTTTAAAAAAGACATTATTCTCATCGAACCCAAGGAAGATGAACGGGACTTTTTTGAGTTGAACCCCCTTTTCTTCTGGAATCGGGCCCGATCGGCCGCCCACGGTTTTGAATCGGTCTCCCGCTCCATTGACGGAAAATTCGATCAGATCAGCGCCATCCTGAAAAAATATGGCGTTGAGATGACCCGCGATGTGGTGAAAATGGATACCGGAAAAATCCACAAGGCCCGGTATGATGACGCCGTCATCATGAATGTGCTGGAGCAAACCCATCCCAAAAAGAGGCTTAAAATGATGCAGGGGGGAAAGGCAGCCTGAAGCCTCAAGTTTCCGCTTGATTCGCGGCTGTTTTTGGGGAATAAGTCCCCCGAAAGACGAGCCTCATGCGCATCATCAGTTTTATTGTTCTCCTCATCATTTTGGCCGGCAATTTGGGCTTGTGGTCCTACGTCAATCGTCCCCTTTTTGGCGACGACTATTCGGGGACCATCAAGGGGGTCTCCTACAGTCCTTACCGCGAAGGACAAAGCCCCCTGAATAACCAGCACCCCACCCTCGATCAAATCAGGGAAGACCTCAAAGTCTTGCGAGGAAAAGTGGAGAATGTCCGGACCTACAGCACGCAAAACGGACTGGATCAGGTTCCTCTACTCGCCCAAAAAGAGGGGATTAAAACCATGGTGGGGGTCTGGCTTAACAAGGACAAAGAACAGAACCGGCGGGAGATCGAAAATCTTTTCAACAGCCTCAAAGACAAAAATGCCCGCAGAAATATTACCCATATTCTGGTGGGAAACGAGGCGCTTTTGAGGGGGGATGTGACTTTTGAGGAGCTGGTTGATTACATTCGCCAGGTTCAAAAGAAAACAAAAATTCCGGTCTCCAGCGCCGATACCTGGAACATTTGGCTCAAATATCCCGAACTGGCCAAGGAAGTTGATTTTGTCGCGGCCCATGTCCTCCCCTACTGGGAAGGAATTCCAATGGAGAAGGCACTCGATCATCTGATCATGCGCTATGAAGAACTGAAAACCAAATTCAAGGGAAAGAAAATTCTTTTGACTGAAGTCGGCTGGCCCAGCGATGGACGGATCAAACGTTCCGCCGTGCCGGACGAATCAAACCAGGCCCGTTTCTTGCGTCAATTCCTGACGGTCGCCGCCACTCAAAAAATTGATTATCATGTCATGGAAGCGTTCGACCAGCCCTGGAAACGGGAAATCGAAGGGGGGGTGGGAGCCTACTGG
>SBBF01000106.1 GCA_005240075.1 Nitrospira sp. | reverse complement strand
CGGCTTGTGCCTGTTCCGTGGGTTGACACCCACGGCTACATTCCTTGAACCCCCTTCGGGGGTTAATTCTCTTGGCAAGGTGAAACTGAGGCATTACATTTTTAACATTAAATCAATGTAATCGGTCACTGAACGGTCTAAATTTCTCCCCTCTCCCCTTGAGGGAGGGGGGTCAAATCAAAATTATCACCCGCCCCCTAACCCCCTCTCATCGAGGGAGGGGGGATTAAACCAATCACTGACCGGCTACAAATCAATCACAAATTACCTTGATCTTTTAACTCCCACTTTGGGGCAGTATTTTTGAACCACGCATCGACTGCACCAGGGGGAGAGGGGGGCGCAGAGGTTTTGTCCGAAGGTGACCAGGATGTCGTTGTAGGTTTTCCATTCATTCTTCGGCAATTTTTTTCGTAAGGCAAATTCGGTTTCTTCGGGGGTTTTTGTTTTTACAAAACCAAACCGGTTGGAAATGCGATGAACATGCGTATCGACGCAGATGCCATAGTCGTTGTAACCGACCGTCACTACCAGATTGGCTGTTTTTCTCCCCACGCCCGGCAGGGTCAGTAATTCGTCCAGTGAAGCGGGGACTTTTCCGTCATATTTTTCCAAAAGAATCCGGCAGATCTGAAGAATATTTTTGGCCTTCGTCCGGTAAAAGCCGACCGGATAGATCAGTTTTTCGATTTGAGTTTGAGAAAGGGATAACAATACCTGAGGGGTTGAAGCCTGATCGAACAACCTTCGGGTGGCCTGTTCCGTGACGGCGTCTTTGGTGCGCAGAGAGAGGAGACAACTGATCAGTGTTGCAAACGGCCGGTCGACCGCCTCGTCGGCAAAAAGCCCTACCACCGGAACTTTCCATTTTTTGATTTCTTTTTTCAGGATTTTAAGAACCTGACTCAGAGTTGCCGCATCCATATTATGTCTTTAACGCTTCAGTGACGGGTCCTGTCCCTCCTCACCCCCAATCGACGGCTTCGATGTCGATTGCTTTTACGACTAAAGTTGACTGTTTCTTGGCTCCATCTGCAGGCGCTCATTGGGGGGCCCCCAGTCGGGCCACCCATCACTAAAGCGTTACTTATTATATTCTTGATTGATTCCTTGAGCTGACTTATTTGTTTTTACATTATGGCTGATCGTATCGAATCGGACTCGATGGGGGAAGTAAAAATCCCGCAGGAATTTTTATATGGTGCCTCTACACAAAGAGCGGTTGAAAATTTTCAGGTCTCCCGCCGCCGCTTTGACCGCCGTTTTATCCAGGCTCTCGGTTTGATCAAGTGGGCCTGCGTTCTGGCAAATGAGGAATTGGGATTGCTGGACAAAAAGTTGGCTTCTGTGATTGCCAAAAAAGCTTTGGAAGTGGCGGAAGGGAACCACGACAAGCATTTTATCTTGGATATTTATCAGACCGGTTCCGGCACCTCCACCAATATGAATGCCAATGAGGTGATTGCCAATCTGGCCAATCCCGAATTGGGGGGGGCGATCGGCTCCAAAAAACCGGTTCATCCCAATGATCATGTAAACCTGGGGCAGTCTTCCAACGATGTGATCCCCACAGCCATTCATGTGGGGACGGCTGTAGCGATCGCCAAGGGGCTGATTCCGGCCATGACGGAACTTCACTCGACGTTAGAGCTTAAAGCGCGCAATTTTGCGGACATTGTTAAAATTGGGAGAACCCATTTGCAGGATGCCACGCCTGTCACTTTGGGGCAGGAATTTTCTGGTTATGCTTCCCAGATTGAACATGGGATCAAACGGTGCGAACAAATTCTTGAAGGACTTTTGGAACTGGCCATCGGCGGAACAGCAGTGGGCACCGGTATAAATACCCATCCTGATTTTGCCAAAAAAGTTTGCGAACATTTGGCCCAAAAAATAGGGCTCCCGTTTGGTGAGTCGGCCAATCATTTTGAGGCTCAGGCTTCCAAGGATGCCGTTGTTTTTGCGAGCGGGGCGTTAAAAACGGTTGCCGTCTCTCTCATGAAAATTGCGAATGATTTGAGATGGCTCTCCTCCGGACCGATGTGTGGACTTCATGAAATCAATCTTCCCGAGCTTCAGCCCGGCTCTTCCATTATGCCGGGCAAGGTGAACCCAGTGATTCCAGAATCGGTCATGCAGATTTCAGCGCAGGTGCAGGGGAACGATCTCGCCATTCAAATCGGCGCTCAGCATGGCAACTTTGAATTGAATGGGATGATGCCGATGATTGCGGGAAATCTTTTTGAATCGATTGAACTGTTGACGAACGGTTGCACCATGCTGGCTAAAAAATGCGTCAAGGGCATCACCGCGAACGAGGACCGTTGTCAGGAGCTGGTTGAAAGAAGTTTGATGTTGGTGACTAATTTAAACCGGGTGATTGGCTACGACAAGGCGGCTTATGTGGCCAAGAAAGCCTACAAAGAGGGGAAAACGGTGCGGGAAATCCTGAAAGCCGAAAAGATTTTACCTGAAGAGCAGATTGAAAAATTGCTCGATCCCCGCACGATGCTCGCCCCCAGCGGTTAAAAACGAGTACAACACTCGAGTGCCAGATGACGAAGAATCCGGCTTTGCCGGTTCTGAGAATGGAGGCTCCCTTCATGGGCCGCCGAAGGCGGACCGGAAGGTATATTATGATTATGAATTTTGCTATGTCCCAGAACAAGATTTCAATTGGTAGTCAAGCTCCCGATTTCAGTTTGAATGATCAAAATGGAAAAGAGGTGAGCCTCAAGGGTCTTTTATCTAAAGGTCCCCTGGTTCTTTATTTTTATCCCAAAGATGAAACGCCGGGATGCACCAAGGAAGCCTGCAGCTTTCGCGACCAGTATGAAGATTTCAAGTCGGTCGGCGCACAAGTTATCGGGGTCAGTTCCGATTCGGTTGATTCCCACCGCCGGTTTACAGAGCACTATCGTCTTCCTTTCATTCTCTTGAGTGATGTGGGGGGAGCTGTGCGAAAACAGTACGGTGTCCCATCAACGCTGGGTCTTCTTCCGGGACGAGTCACTTATGTCATCGATCGCCAGGGAATCATCCGCTACGTTTTTTCCTCCCAGTTTAATGCGGTCAAGCATACCGAAGAGGCGTTGAAGGTTTTGAAAGAATTAGATCAGTAAAATCTTCTGATTATTTATATTTTAGTTTTTATACTCCCTGATCTCCGGAAAAATTTTGGACCAGACCGCGACAATGGCCAGTGTTCCCACCCCTCCTGCTACCACGGCCGGAACGGTTCCGATCAGGCTGGCCAAAAGGCCCGATTCAAATTCCCCCAGTTCGTTGGAAGCGCCGATAAAAACCAGATTAACCGCGCTGACTCTCCCTCTCATCGCCGGCGGGGTTTTGAGTTGAACGAGCACCCCCCGCACCACAACACTCACCATATCGGCCCCTCCCAGGAGGAACAGGATCAAGAGCGAGAAATAAAAATTTTGGGAAAAACCAAACAAGAGAGTTGAGACTCCGAAAAGAGCCACACACCAAAGCATCGTCAAACCGGGACTTTTGAGGGGAGAACGGTGGGCCATCCAGAGGGCCATGGCCGCTGCTCCCAGGGAGGGAGCGGCTCTCAGATAACCCAAGCCTGCCGGCCCCACGTGAAGAATATCGTTGGCGAAAATTGGCATCAAGGCGGTGGCTCCTCCCAATAGAACGGCAAAAAGATCGAGCGAAATAGTTCCCAGGATGAGACGGGTTTTCCAGACGTATTGGAGGCCGCTCAACAAATTTTTTCGGTTGATTTCCTCGCTGGGGGCGTGGGCTTTTTGCGGTTTGATCATCACAACGAAAAGGAAAGAGAGGAGACGCATGGTGACAATCACGATCAGCACTTCCAGCGGACGGCCGTATTCGGCATAAATCAAACCGCTCAAGGCAGGACCGGTGATCAGTGCCATTTGCATGTTGGAAGAATTCCAAGCGACCGCGTTGTTGAAATCTTTTTCAGGGACGAGATCGGCCACAATGGCGTGGCTGGCCGGGCCATCAAAAGCGTTGGCAGATCCCAGCAAAATCAAAAGAACGTAGATGAGCCAGAGAGGCGTTGTACCGGCTAAATAAAGAAAAAACAGCCCTCCGATAATCAGGAATTGAGAACCGCGACAGATCATCATGACCCGTCGGCGGTCGTAACGGTCTGCAAAATGTCCCGCGATTAAGACCAGGGCAAATTTGGGGAAAAAGAGGGCCAGTCCCAGCAAACCAAGATGCAAGGGATGATGCGTTTGTTCGTAAACAGACTGGGAGAGGGCCACCATCAGCATGTGATAGGAACAGATCGCCAAAAAACGGCCGGCGCTGTAGCAGCGGAAATCAGGATAGGCAAATGCGACTCTGGCTTGAGACATGGAGGTTTGAGTCAAAAAAACAGTTTACTGCACTTTGACAGAAATGGTGAGCGTAAATTTGGCAACCGGTTCACTACCCGAGAGGTCCGGCGTGGTGGCTGAGATGTTGACTGTGGTGTTGGCCCTTTTTTTGGTTCGGATTGTTTGTTGGATCACTTTTTTGACTTTGTCCCCTTCTTCGCAAATGAAATGTACGTTGTCTTCCGGTCTTTTGAGAAAATCAGCGGTAAAATCCTTGAAGATAAAGCCCACTTTTTTGCCTGACCGTTTGATCGCATCCAGTACGAAAGTTCCTCCCGCCAGGTCAGCCCCCATCGCCAGTACTCCAAAATACATCGAGCCAACATGATTTTTGGTCAGGAAATTAAGAGGGATCATCACCTCACAATATTTCTGATCCACGCGAATAATTTTGGGTTGCACCAGAAAAAGGATCGGGATTTTAAACAGAGTAAAGGCCTGTAACTGAAGAGTTTGTTTCAGCTGATTCAAGATGTTTTCCAGCATATGTGCCACTTGACATGGTTGGCGGAAGAGTGTCAAGGCTAATTCAAGGGATTTATAAGTTTATGAGCATGGAGGGATTAGGTTTTTTTCTTTCAAGAGAGCCGAAATTTTTTTGAAAGTGGGAGTGGCGCAGCGAACCATCAGTTGAAAGAGAAATGTCTCCGTCGGAGCGACAACAGCTTTCGTCTGACGAATCAATTCAAGGCCGTTTTTGTGGTTTTCCAAAGTCCGCGACAATACCCCATCCGCCGCTACGAAAGGAAAATACTCTTGAGAAATCAAACCGAGAGATGTGAGATAAACACAGACATGCGTTTCCATGCCGACCAGAATTATTTTTTTTCTTTTGAGCGCTTTTAATTTTTTGTTGAATAAAAGATCATCGCAACATCCAAAAGCTGTTTTTTCAATTCGGGTATGTTTCTTCCCCTCCAAAATTTTTTGGATCGGTTGAATGGTTGGCCCCAGTCCTTGAGGATACTGTTCCGTCAAGATGATGGGGATTGAAAGTTCATCGGCCAATTCAACCAGTAAATGAATATGGGAACATACTCTTTCCAAATAATTCTGGTTCATGACTTTTGACAGGCGTTCTTGAATATCAATAATAACAAGAACAGATTCGTCTGCTTTGATGTGCATGAGGGGAATTGTCTATTTTTCCACCAAAGCGTCAACCAGAATTACTAAACGATCGGCCTCTATAAAACCAATGCCACCGGTTATAGAGAGCGACTCTGTTTTCTCCCCCTGTCGATAGGAGAGCGCTCCCGCTTGAAGGAGGGTCACATAGCTCGTATGCTGGGGCAAAATGCCAACCTCTCCGGCTGTGGAGGGAGCGACCACCTCATCCGCAGGGCCGCGGTAGACAATTTTTTGGGGAGAGAGGATTTCCAATTGGATTGCCATTTTTTCGTAGGGGCGAATCTTGTATTCGCCCTAAATTGTGGGCGATCACAAGGATCGCCCCTACATTATATTACGCCACCAATTTCTCCGCTTTTTTTAACACCTCTTCAATTGTTCCCACCAGATAAAAAGCCTGTTCGGGAATTTCATCATGTTTTCCTTCGACGATTTCCTTGAATCCACGGATCGTGTCGGCTACCTTCACATACTTTCCTTCAAGCCCTGTAAACTGGGCCGCCACAAAAAAGGGCTGGGACAAAAATTTCTGGATTTTCCGGGCGCGCGAGACGGTTTGTTTGTCTTCTTCCGATAATTCATCCATTCCCAGAATGGCGATAATATCCTGCAGATCTTTATATTTTTGAAGAATCTGTTGGACTTGACGGGCTATCTTGTAATGTTCATCCCCCACCACTTGAGGATTCAGAATGCGGGAAGTAGAATCGAGCGGATCAACCGCCGGATAAATTCCCAACTCCGCGATCTGGCGCGACAAGACGGTGGTGGCATCCAGATGCGAAAAGGTAGTGGCAGGAGCGGGATCGGTTAAGTCATCGGCCGGCACGTAGATTGCCTGCACGGAAGTGATGGAACCGCGATTGGTTGTTGTAATTCGTTCCTGCAGATTTCCCATTTCGGTCGCCAGCGTTGGTTGGTAGCCGACCGCTGATGGAATCCGCCCCAACAAAGCCGACACTTCCGAACCGGCTTGCGTAAACCGGAAGATGTTATCGATAAACAGCAAGACATCTTGCCCTTCCTCATCGCGGAAATACTCCGCTGAAGTCAACGCCGACAAAGCCACACGGGCCCGGGCTCCGGGGGGTTCATTCATCTGGCCGTAAATCAGCGCTGCTTTGGAAATAACCCCCGACTCCTTCATTTCATGCCACAGATCGTTTCCTTCGCGGGTTCGTTCTCCCACGCCGGCAAAAACCGAATATCCCCCATGTTGCTGAGCCACGTTGTTGATCAGTTCCATGATGAGGACTGTTTTTCCCACCCCCGCTCCTCCAAACAGGCCGATCTTTCCTCCACGGGAGTAAGGGGCCAGCAGATCAACCACCTTGATGCCGGTTTCAAACATCTGCACTTTCACATCCTGTTCCACAAAGGTGGGAGAGGGTTTGTGAATGGGGGAATTTTTTTTGGCCTTGACCGGCCCCATTTCATCGACCGGCAGTCCCACCACATTTAAAATTCTTCCCAGAGTTTCAGGGCCGACCGGCATCATGATCGGCTGACCGGTATTTTTAACTGCCTGCCCCCGGACCAAGCCATCACTGGAATCCATTGCCACACAACGAACGGTGTTTTCTCCCAGATGCTGGGCCACTTCCACCACCAGATTATCCGGCTGATTATTGATAGCGGGGTTGGTGATGGTGAGAGCGGTGTTGATTTCCGGCAAATGGCCTGATTCAAACCGGACATCCACAACGGGGCCGATGACCTGGGTAATGATCCCTTGGGTGGTTGTTTCTGACAGGGTTGACATAATATGTTCCTTTCGTAGGGGCGTGGTTCATCACACCCGCGTTTATGGGCGTAATGAATTGCGCCCTTCCATTATTTAATCGCCTCCGCACCATTAACAATATCCATCAATTCTTTTGTAATGGCCGCCTGACGGACGCGGTTATACTGCAAAGTCAAAAAACGGATCATCTCCTTGGCATTGTTGGTGGCGTTTTCCATCGCTGTCATCCGCGCCCCCAATTCTGAAGCCAGTGACTCCCGATGGGCGCGGTAAAGTTCAGCCGCCACAAAACGGGGGATCAATCCATCGATCAATTCTTTTTGGGACGGTTCATAAATAAAATCTATACTGATGGGGGACTGGCCGCTGGCCTCCCCCATACCCCCTTCTGATTCGCTCGGACTGGCCAAGCCAGATCCTCGCTTCATAACGAGTTCTTTAGTGGGGGACTGGCCGCTGGCCTCCCCCATGTCAAAAGGAATCAGCCGGACAATTCTCACTTCCTGGGAGAGAGCCGACTTGAAATGGTTGTAGGCGATATAAAATTCATCGGTTGTTCCCTCCCTGAAAGAATCGAGCCATTTCTGGGCCAACTTTTGAGTCTCTTCCAGCGGAAATTTTTCCGCATACTCCTGATAAACCTCTACCACTTCCCGTCTTCGCGCTTTGAAAAAATCCCGCCCCTTTTTTCCGATCACGCTTACGGCAAAAAGATCATATTTGGTTTGAGCCCCCTTCAAATAAGTTTCACATTTTCTCAAAAGATTCGAATTAAACCCGCCGCACAATCCCCGATTCGAGGTAAAAACAAGCAGATGGGCTTTAAGCCCCCGATCCGGAGGGCTTTGAAAAAATCGATCTTCCATTTCCCTGTTCCTGTTTGACACTGAAACCAGAATTTCCTTCATTCCATCCGCGTAAGGGCGGACTGCCGACACGGCAGATTGTGCCCGGCGCAGTTTGGCCGCCGCCACCATTTTCATTGCTTTGGTGATTTTTTGGGTGTTCTTGACGGAAGTAATCCGTTTGCGGATTGTTTTGAGGGTAGCCATTATACAACAAACATTTTTTTGAATTCGTCCAACGCCCCTTTCAGTTTTCCCTTCAATTCATCGTCCAGCGCCTTCTTCTGGACAATGTCATTCAAAAGATCCGACCGCCTTGTTTCCATATAAAGCTTTAATTCAGTCAAATAACGCCCTAAAACGTTTGTGGGATAATCATCCACATAACCGTTGGTGGCCGAAAAAATTTGGACAACCTGCATTTCCACCGTCATCGGCTGATACTGCCCCTGTTTTAAAATTTCCACCAGCCGGGCGCCCCGGTTTAACTGGGCCTGCGTGGCTTTATCCAGATCGCTTCCAAACTGGGCAAAAGCGGCCAGTTCGCGGTATTGCGCCAGTTCCAGCCGAAGAGTGCCCGCTACCTGTTTCATTGCCTTGATCTGGGCATTCCCCCCGACACGGGAAACCGACAAACCAACGTTCACCGCCGGTCTGACGCCGGAATAAAAAAGATCGGCCTCCAGATAAATTTGTCCATCGGTAATTGAAATCACGTTGGTGGGAATATAGGCCGACACATCTCCCGCCTGGGTTTCAATAATAGGGAGAGCGGTCAACGACCCGCCTCCTTCTTCATCGGAGAGTTTGGCGGCCCGCTCCAGCAGACGGGAGTGAAGATAGAAAACATCCCCCGGATAAGCCTCGCGTCCCGGCGGACGGCGGAGCAAGAGGGAGAGCTGTCGGTAGGAAGCGGCCTGTTTGGAAAGATCGTCGTAAATAATCAGGGCATGTCTTTTGCTGTCCCTGAAATACTCCGCCATGGTGCATCCGGTATAAGGGGCAATAAACTGGAGAGGGGCGGGATCCGAGGCGCTGGCCGCTACAACGGTGGTGTAGTCCATTGCCCCCTGCGATTTCAGTTTGTCAACGACCTGGGCAACCGTTGATTGTTTTTGACCGATGGCCACGTAAAAGCAAGTAACATCCCCCCCTTTTTGATTGATGATCGTGTCAATTGCCACAGCCGTCTTGCCGGTCTGACGGTCGCCGATGATCAGTTCCCTCTGCCCCCGCCCGATGGGGATCATCGAATCGATCGCCTTCAAGCCGGTTTGCAAGGGTTGGTGAACGCTTTTTCTTTTGACAATCCCCGGTGCCTTGATTTCAATTCGGCGGGTCTGTTTAGCCTGGAGCGGACCGAGGCCGTCAATCGGTTCTCCCAGGGCATTGACCACCCGCCCCACCACTTCTTCCCCCACCGGCACTTCCGCAATTTTGCCGGTTCTTTTGACCAGATCCCCTTCCTTGATGGAGGTGTCGCGCCCCATGATTGCCACCCCCACATTGTCTTCATCCAGATTCAGCGCGATCCCCCGAATCCCTCCGGTGAATTCTAGCAGTTCCCCCGCCATCGCTTGATCCAGGCCATTCACGCGGGCAATGCCGTCTCCCACGGAAATGACGGTACCCACCTCCTGTTTTTCGACGATTTTGTCAAAATTCTCGATCTGCTTTCTCAAGATTGAACTGATTTCTTCGGCTCTGATTTGCATTTGTAAAATCCTCCTTTTTAATTAATAACCCCCCGGCGCATCTCTTCCATCAACCGAAACAATTCCGCCTGAGCGGTTCCATCATAAACAATGTTTCCCAGCGAAACCCGAATGCCGGCCAGAACGGAAGGATCCAGATGGGGACGGATCAAAACTTCGCTCCCTGATTTTTCCGACAAGATTTTTTTCAACTCCCCGTGGATCATGTCTGACAGAGGATAAGCCGATGTGACCTGCGCTTCCATTTTATTTTGGGAAGCGAGGATCAGTTTTTTGTAAAAATCGGCCATCAGCCCCAAAAGGGTGAGCCTCCCTTTCTTGATCAACAGTTTGAGAAAAGAGGTGACCTCCGGATTCAATCCCATTTTTTGGGCCAGTTCATCCACCACCCTCATCCGCGCTTTAAGATCCAGAAAGCGGTTCGACAGGATTTCGAGCAAAACAGGATGAGCTTCCATCAGAGATTTAAGTTCCTCCAATTCCTCGCGAACCTGATCCTGACTCCCGGCCTCTATCGCCAGGGAGAAGAGAGCTTTGGAGTAGCGTCTGGCAAGGGTCGTTTCAATCAATGCAGTCTCCTCATCCGATCGATAAATCCCTCATTCAACTTTTCCCGATCTTCGGTTTTTAATTCTTCCCTGATTTTGTTTTGGGCCAGCTCGAAAGCGATGCCAATAGCGGTCTGTCGGAGTTCCTCCTTGGCTTTCTTCAATTCAACCTCCGCCATTTTTTTGGAATCGTCCTTGATTTTCGTGGCGAGCATCCGGGCCGAATCGATAAGTCTGGATCGCTCCAGCTCCCCCTCTTCTTTAAGGGTTTTGATTAATTGAGCAGCCTCTGCTTCCAGATTCGCAAGTTTTTGATTGACCGCGTCATGCTGGGAGGCGGCCTGGGCGTAAATTTTTTCCGCGTCACTGACCGCCAACCGGATGGTGGCCGACCGGCTTGCAAAAAACTCCCGAAGGGGTTTTTTCAAAACAAAATAAAGAACAACTGCTAAAATGATAAAATTGAGTGATTTAAAGATCATGAGTAATTTTAAGCCGCCTTTCGTTCCATTATTTTATCGACCATCAAGCGAGCCAGGTTTTCCGACTCTTGTTTGAGAGTTGTCAAAACTTTCTCTTTTTCTTTCCGGATTTCATCCCGCAAGCCTTTAAGGTTTGTTTCGGTCTCCTTACGGGCCGAATCAATCAGGGAGCGTTCCTCCTCCCGCCCCTGGGTAATAATCTGTTCGCGCCCTGTCGCTCCTTTAAGACGCGCTTCAGCCAAGGCTCCCTCATAATGAGACAATTTTTTTTGTGTTTCATTTGCCAGCATGATTGCCTGTTGCCGCAGACCGTCGCTTTTTTCCTCCCTCTGCTCCAAAAGGGAAATCGTTGGCATAAAAACCAGGCGGGTTAAGGCCAGCAGAACAACCACGAAGTTGATCCACATGATGACGATTGTCCAATCTGGCAGAAGTTGAATCATGATTAAAAAAGCGCTTCGGAATAGCATCCCGCTCTTTTGTCTGTCAAGAAAATCGGAAGAAAACTTCAGGTGATTTTACTTAACAAATAAAACTCCCTGCGTTAAGAAAGCCCCGATTTGTCACTCTATTCAACCATCCCCTTTATCCTCTTGTTGTTATCCATCGCAATTTTTCCGCTCGCTTTCCCCCATTTTTGGGACAAAAACCGGAATAAAGGGATGGTGGCGTCAGTCTTAGCCATTCCCGTGGCTATTTATTTGATCGGGCAGGATGCCACTCTTCTCGTTCATTCGGCTCAAGAATATTTTTCATTCATTGTTCTTTTGGGCTCCCTTTTTATCGTGACAGGGGGGATTTGTCTGGAAGGGGATTTGCAAGCCACCCCCCGGAACAACGCCCTGTTTCTGGGCTTGGGGTCGATTCTGGCGAGCCTCATCGGAACGACAGGGGCCAGCATGCTCCTCATTCGGGCTCTTTTAAAAACAAACAAAGAGAGGCATCATGTTCGGCACATCCCGATTTTTTTCATTTTCATGGTCAGCAACGCGGGGGGAATGCTGACCCCCATTGGCGACCCCCCCCTTTTTTTGGGGTATCTGCGCGGCGTTCCTTTTTTTTGGACTTTTAAACTTTTCCCGATCTGGCTGACAGTGAACGGAATTCTTCTCTTCCTTTTTTATATGATCGATCGACAAGCCTGGCAAAAAGAAACAAAGAAAGATCAGGCTCTCGACCGGCGGCTGATCGAGCCTTTGCGCCTGTCCGGCAAGGCCAATCTTCCCCTTCTGTTGGGGGTCATCGCCTCGGTTTTTCTTCCCTCCCCCGTCAGAGAAACCGTTATGGTGGTTTTAAGTCTGGTTTCTCTCAAGCTCACCCCCCCCACCGTTCATCGTAAAAATCATTTTTCATTCCATCCCATTATCGAGGTGGCTGTTCTTTTTGCGGGGATTTTTGTCACCATGGCCCCCGCTCTTTGGCTTCTGGAACATCAGGGGGGAACACTGGGAATAACGAAGCCGGCGCAGTTTTTTTGGATGACCGGCTTTTTGTCCTCCTTTTTGGACAATGCTCCCACCTATTTAACGTTTCTTTCTCTGGCCCAGGGGCTTGATCTTCCCGGGGCAACGGTCGTGGGGGTAACCGAACCGGTTTTGCTGGCGATCAGCGCCGGAGCGGTCCTGATGGGGGCCAACACTTACATCGGCAATGGCCCCAATTTTATGGTGAAGGCGATTACCGATCATGCCGGAATCAAAACCCCGTCGTTTTTTGGTTACATGGCCTGGGCTGGTTTGTTTCTCTTCCCCCTTCATCTGTTGGTGACCTTTTTGTTTTTTGTTTGATTTTTAAGAAAAATGCTGGGACCCAATGGGTGGCGCCGAAGGGAGGGCTCCCGATGGCGCGCAGGGCCGAGCCAAAAGACAATGATATATTTAAATGTTACTTATCGAGGAACGAGCACCAGCGGGAAACCCGAAGAGCGGCAGGACCCGTTGGGTAGCATTTTTCTATGGGGATTATTCTTGCTTGTATTGACACTTTCGAATTGTCTCTCCCAGAGGGAACAGGCGCCCCCACCGGCGGTGGTGGCCATGGTCAATGGCCAGTCGATCAAGGAAGATCTTCTCCGTTCCCGAATCACCATGCAGCGTTTCAATTACGACGAAAAAAATTTGATTGATTCAGAATCTGCTTATCAGCTTAAGAAGAAGGTGCTCGATCAGATGGTTCAAAACCAGGCGATTATCGATTGGGGGGAAAAACATGGAGTTTTATTAACGGTGGAAGAAAAAGCCAAAGGGTTTGAAAAATTAAAGCAGGGGTACGCCGATCGGGAATTCGAAATCATGTTGAGGGATAAAGGAATTTCGTATTCGTTATGGAGCGAGGTGAGCGAGGAAAACCTGGCCGTGGAAAAAGTGCTTCGCAAGGCCCTTTACGAAAAAATCAGGGTGAATCAGGCCGACATGATGGCCTATTACAAAAATCATCGCGATGCATTTACGGTTGAAGAAACGGTGCGGGTGCGGCAGATTGTGACCGATTCGATTGAGAAGGCGGAGCAGATCCTCACAAGAATCAAGAATGGAGAAAATTTTGCCAAGTTGGCGATCACCCATTCCATTTCTCCCGAAAGAAGGGAAGGGGGGGATTTGGGGTATATTGCCCGGGGGACCTTTCCCAAAGAAATTGAAGAGGCGGCTTTTAAGCTGGGGCCGGGAGAGTTGAGCCCGGTGGTATTGAGCCCGTACGGTTTTCACATTTTCAAGGGGATCGATCGCCAGCCCAAGCGGACTTTAAGTTTGGAAGAGGTGCTCCCCCGGATAGAATCGGCCCTGTTGCAAAAAAAAATGATTGAGGCCTATACCCCCTGGCTGGAAGGGGTTTTGAGCGAGTCGGTGATTCAGGTGAGAGAGGATGCCTTGAGAGAAATGGAGTTATGAATATTAAAATATTACTGTCATTCTTTTTATTTTATTCTTTTTCTGCCCAAGCCGAAATGGTCGACAAGATCGTTGCGCGGGTGAATGATGAAGTCATCACCCAGTCGGATGTTAACGAGGCCCTTAAGAATCTGGAGCAGTCGCTTTCGGTGATCAAAGACCCCGCTGAGAAAAGCCGCAAACGGTCTGCTTTTAAAAAAGATGTGGTGAATGCGCTGATCAACGAAAAAATTCTGGTTTCAGCCATCGACAAGGAAAACATAGAAATTTCGGATGACAGCGTTGATCGCGCGTTATCAACGCTGGCAGGGCGCCACCAGACAACGATTGACGGCTTGAAGGCGCGCATGGCGGAGCAGGGAGTTTCCTTTGATGACTATCGCAAGCAATTGGCCCGGGAGTTGAAGAAAGAGGAGTTTTTCAAAAAAGTTATTTACCCCCGCATTCGGATCGCTGATTTTGATCTGGAAGATTATTATAAAAAACATGCTTCTGAATTTATCGGGTATGACCAGATCCGTTTTTTGGAAATTCTTCTGACAAACGAGTCGGTTGCTCAGGGGGAAACGCTCGATGCCCTGGCCAATCGGCTGGTTACCGAATTACGAAGGGGGAGAAATTTTCCGGAGACAGCCAAAAAATATTCCCGCGGCCCTTTTGCCTCCCAGGGGGGGGATTCTGGTCTCATTTCCACCTCCGAAATGCGCCCCGACCTGGTCGGTTTTTTACTCAATCTCTCCCCCGGCGAAATTTCGGATCCGGTGACCACCCCCGGTGGAGTTTTGATTTTTAAATTGCTCGATCGAAAAAATCCCAGACCCCGCCCCTTTAATGATGTCAAAGAGCTGGTGCGGCAAAAACTAGCCAGCGACAAGGTAGTTGAAGAGGTTGAAAATTATGTCCGCGAATTAAGACAAACCACGTTTGTTGAAATCAAATGAAACACCCTGTTATTGCAGTGACTCTCGGAGATCCGGACGGGGTGGGACCGGAGATTGTTTTTAAGGCTCTGTCCGATCCTTCCATCAAAAAACTGGCCGAATGGAAAATCTTTGGGACTTTTTCCAAAAAAATTTTGGGGCCTGAAAAGTCGGGAAAATTGAGTTTCAAAGCCCTGGAAGAAGCGGTGGAATCAGTTAAAAGGGGAGACTGCGAGGGGTTGGTGACCGCCCCCATTTCCAAGGAGCGGATTCACTTGGCCGGTTTCAAGTTTCCAGGACATACCGAATATCTGGCCCACTGTTTTAAAGCCAAAAAAACAGTGATGATGTTTGTGACCCTTGAGCTTAAGGTGAGCCTTGTCACCATTCATCTCCCTTTGAGCGATGTGATTCGGCATCTCTCCCCCCAAAAAATAGTTGAGACTATCGAACTGACTCATCAATCGTTGAAAAAAGATTTTGGAATTCCAACCCCAAGGCTGGCAGTGTGTGGCCTGAATCCTCATGCGGGGGAGGGGGGGCTTTTTGGGAGGGAAGAAAAAAAACTTATTTGTCCTGCCATTCAAAGAGCCCAAAAAAAAGGAAT
>SBBF01000060.1 GCA_005240075.1 Nitrospira sp. | reverse complement strand
GTAAAAAAAGGATGACAGGCGGAACAGATTTCCACATGAATTTTTTTTTGAGTGGAAGCTGTTTCGATGATATTCCCGCAGGAACAGACAATTTTAACGTCATGATACTCCGGATGAATATTTTCTCTCATAAGGGGGGACGATTTATCACAACTTTTTGTCCCAGCTCAAGCAAAAACAGCAATAAAAAAAGGCGCCCCCCTCAGGGGGACGCCTTTATTGTTGATATTATTTAAGATCTTACCAGCGGGGGCTACTTCGGTCGCGTCTTCCACCACCACCAAATCCACCACGTCTTTCACCACCACGGTCCCGACGTCCTCCAAAACCCCCTCCCCCCCCACCGGTTCGCGGGGTCATGGGGCGGGCTTCGTTGACGGTCAAATTTCGTCCCCCATATTCTTTTCCATTCAGGGCCTCAACGGCGGCATTGGCCTGGTCGGGTTCCATCTCGACAAAACCAAAACCTTTTGAACGGCCTGAAAATTTGTCGACAATGACATTGGCCGACAAAACTTCGCCATAAGGGGCGAAGATTTCTTTTAACTGGGTGTCGTCTACCGAATAAGGAAGACCACCACAATAGAGTTTCTTACTCACTTTATTCTCCTTAATTAATTAGTTTATACACGCTTTCTCTCTAGGGGGCTGGAAAACATTGGGTAGGGGCCTAAATTTAGGTCGGCTGACTCGAATATCCTCCGGCTTTCGAAAAGAAAACACTAAAAAACAGTCTAGCACAGTACAAATTAAATGCAACATCGTTTCTGCAGACCTTTTTCCACTTGAGACTGGGTCAAGCCACATGTCGAATCATCCATCCAATCAGCTTGCGAAGGAAACCGGTGTAAGGGGGATAGAAGGTTTTGAGGGAATCGATCGGCCCCTGGGACAAGACCGCTCTTTCATGGGAGAACGTTTTAAAACCAAAAAAGCCGTGGTAATTTCCCATGCCGCTCAAGCCGACCCCTCCAAAGGGGAGGTTGGAATTGGCCAGATGGATGACCAGGTTGTTAACACAACTCCCGCCGGCGGTTGTTTCTTGGAGGATCTTTTCCACTCTCTCGTTGTCTTTTGAAAAAATATAAAGCGCCAACGGTTTGGGGCGTTTTCGGATCATGGAATACGCCTCCTCCAGTTTCTCCCAGGTCAACACCGGCAAAATTGGGCCAAAAATTTCCTCTTTCATGATGGGGGAATCATCTTTCACGCCCGTCAGAAGTGTTGGAGGAAGAAAACGGAGGTCGGCGGTTGTTTTTCCCCCCATTTCGATTCGGGCCCCTGCGTCAACCGCAGAATTGAGAATGTTTCGCAAAGTTTTTCCCGCCCCCTCGCTCACCAAGCGGCAGTAGTTTTCATTTTTTTCCTGATCCTCAATTTCTTTTCCATAACGTTTCTCCACCACTTTCCTGAATTCTTCCACAAAAGAGGGCAGTTGATCCTTGTAAAGCAGAAGATAATCAGGAGCGACACAAGTTTGCCCTGCATTCACAAACTTGGCCCAGGCAATCCGTTCGGCCGCTTTTTTAATGTCCGCCGTTTCATCGACAATCACGGGAGATTTTCCCCCCAGCTCCAGGGTGACCGGGGTTAAGTGTTTGGCCGCTGACGCCATGATTTTTTTTCCCACCGGCGTGCTTCCGGTAAAAAAGATGTGGTCAAACGGAAACTCCAATAATTGATCCGCCACTTCGGGTCCCCCTTCAACGACGGCGACTTCTTCTTCCGGAAAAAGCTGGGCCACTAATTTTTTGGCAAAACGAGCGGTGTGGGGAACTTTGCTGGACGGTTTGACAATCACGCAATTGCCGGCCGAAATGGCGGCAATCAAGGGGGACATCAGGAGTTGAAACGGATAATTCCAGGGGGAGAGAATCAGCACCACCCCTTTGGCTTCATAATGAATTTTGCTCGATGTCCCGAAAAGAACCAGGGGGGTTTTGACCTTTTGGGGTTTCATCCAAGAACGGAGATGTTTGATGGTATGATTGACCTCCGCAATGATCGGAAAAATTTCAGTCAAGTCGCTCTCAGCCGGATTTTTTTTGAAATCATCATAGATGGCCTGGTGAATTTCCTCCCGGCAATTGAGAACAACGTCTCTTATTTTTTGAAGTTTCGCAATCCGTTCTGCAGCCGTGGTCTTCGAAATCACCCACCTGTTCTGAGTCTGTTTTTCAAAGAGGTGGTTGAGTTCTTCAGACGACACAATAGGATCAGGCTAGCCAACCTTTGTTTTGAATTCAATCCTTTTTTGGTTTTAGTCTGACAATGCTGATTGTACTCTCAACAACTGCTTCAATACGCACGAGAAACGATCCGTCTTCATCCGCTGTGGTATGACAATCTTCCGTGGCGCCGTCAGCAGAACATTCGGGAAGTTCTGATTCACACGAGGAGGCATAAGCGGAAGGACAAAGGTCATCTAGCCATCGAAAGAGAGAGGAAGATCCTGCTGACACCCGAACTTCAACCGTAGCTGAATCGGGCACCGCCCCCTCAGCACCGGTAATCGTCACAAATCCTTCAGAATCGGGGGATGAAACAGTCACACAACCGGTGCTTCCGCTGTCCCCACAATCATTGGCCGGCGCGGGAATGGAAGCCTGAGGCAAAGCGCTGTTGCTACGGCACGAAGCGGAGCCAAGGGAAACATAAAGTCCCAGCATCAGCCGGCCATCAGCCAAATTCGATGAACAATTTTTAAAGACATAAAAAATTATTATTGGCCAGGACCAAATTATTTCCCAAAGGGTTGCCGCAATCAACAGATCGGCTTGAGGGCGACTGATCCCTTTTTTCAAAAACTGGACTCGAAGGATTCCCACATGATGGCAATGGAAGAGGTCATTGACACCACTTGGGCTCGATGTTCCAAAAAACGGTCATTGGAGTCTCTTGATGGAACAGATTACAGTAAATTTCTTTCAGGGGAATCACACTGAGGTGGCGGATGTCCTGATGTTCCAGCCAATGAATGACCATCCTTCTCTTCGTGTTCCCGATCCCATTTTTCCAGATCGCTCCGACGGAACTCCTGGTAGTCTCTCAAGTAGGGCATATCAACCACTTCTCCGGATGGAGTGACAGTCAGATTCCTGAAATGCCAGTTGATTCCATTTTCACGATCCAGAGTCACCACGGCATAGCCGGTTTCGTCCCCTTCATGATCACGGCCAGCCGCCTGAACGGTTACAAAGGCTGTTTGGTCGTCGTTTTCCGTTTGGTGGAAAAAATCGATGTCTGTGGATTGACCAATTTTTATTTTTTGATCCAGTTCAAATTTTTTTCTGATCTGATGGAGGTCGTGTATAAAAGTAGCCGGATTTTTTCGGGCCAGCACGTCGCCGGTCTCCTGATAATAATGTTCTTTGTCTTCAGGATTTGTAAATACAAAATGAAATTGATTGACCTGTCGGCGATGAAGATGCCCGGAGATGTGGGAGGCCAAAACCGGTTTCCCTTCAGGGGTCCGGTAATAATCGGCCATCATCCGAAGCGCCCAGTTGGTTTCCTCCTCCAGAACGTCTTCCTGATCGATAAGCTCTGGCAAAAAGGGGTAATTGTTAAAAAGAGGAAAGTGGCTCACCACCAGCAGCAATTCGTTGTTTTGTTGGGCTCCTTCCAGCTCCAGGCTCAGGGCGACAAGATTTTCACCCCCTGGCCCCCGTCCATTCAAGTGGGTCTCCGTGGCCGCTTTGGCAATGGCTTCTTTGATATCCGCTTTAAGAGAATAAGTTTTCATTTCTTCGATTGTTTGCCCTCCTCCCGTTAAATGATAGAGAAGCCTTTTGCCAAAGGTTTGAGCCAAAAATTGGGCGTCGACATCTTCCGGCCCCGTCGGCATGAAATAGAGGCGAAAGCCATTCAGTAAATCAACGCTGTAGGAATCGTATGGCCCCAAGTGAGCGGCGTAATGGTTGATGAATTGTCCCTCTTCCTCATCTAATTGTTTGTCCCAGTTGTTTTTCTGGTCATTTAAAATTTTTGACGCAAACGTTAAGGGAAAATCAGGAGGATTTCTGGTGGGATAAAATGACAGCGCGTTCCAGGCCTCAATCACGTTCCCTTTCATGGGAAAATATTTTTCGGTGATGGTGTGAAGATGTTTATTTAAATCAGGTTTGAGTGGAAAATTAAAGTGGTGATAGTTGGGGGGGAACCGTTGTCCATGCCATTCATGGTTTCCATAAATGCCGTAAATCGGAATTTCAGTATTTTCAATCATCCAGGCAAAAAGGCGGGCGTTGGTAAAATAGTAGCCTTGAGGTTCCAGCGTTACAAGCGTATGGGCGTAGTCATAGAGATCGCCGGCCAAAATGAGTCGGGAGATTTCTCCCCGGCGGAACTGGTTGTCGGTTTCTTCCAGCAGAGCGATCACTTTTTCGTTGGCGGAGGCATAAAAATGTTCCACCGCTTCGGCGGCATCGGTGTCGATTGAACCATTCTCCACAATATCACGGATCATCTTCCAGTCATCCAAACTAACATGCAGATCGGCTGCCACAGCCATCCGGACCGTTGTCTCTCCTTCCGTTTGCAGAACAAGCGCCCCTTTTTCAGTTCGGACCAATTCTTTGTTTTGCCAGACTTGCAGATCGTATTTTTGGGGAGTTTTCACGCTATCGCCAACCTCCTTCGCGAAAAACTCAACATGAAAGTAGACCATCTCCTGACCGAAGACTCCGTTATCAAGCCTTTCCTGATTAAGGTGGGGGGAAAAAGTTCCTTCTCTGTCGTCAAAGGGGTGAGACTCATCCAAGATGGCGAATGTCGGGATCAGTTCCAGTGTTGAGTGTTCAGAAACCGCTTTGATCTGTTGACCTGTTGTATAAAAATCGATCAGGGCTTGTTCGATATCCCCCCCATTCTTTTCGATAAAGGAAGGGGGAACAGCAACGGAAAATGATAGGGCATTATTCTTGCTGAATGTCACCGGTGAAAGAGGACCGGCCAGAAGATACGGTTTATTTTTGAGTTTTTGAAATTGTTCTTGATTGATCATTTCCAGCTCTTTTTTCACGTTATTTAACATGAGATCGATTGGTTCCAAAAATTTTCTCCCTTCCCGGCTGGTGCTTGCCAGGGGATAGGCATTGAGCAGACAGTCTTCAGCAAGTTCAAGATGACCATAATCACGGGCAAGCCAAGCTAGATCGGTCAAGTAGTGATAATCACCTAGGATAACGAGAATTTTTTTGGCTGTTTGCCAGACGTTCATTTCAGGATTAGTTTCGAGGAGAGGGAATAACCGATCATAGTAAATCAGTTGTTTTTGGTCTGGAGGGATAAAGTTTCGGAATTGCCTGCTAAACCGGGCGGCCGAATTAAAATCAAAGTGGCGATTATTTACAGTACTGATTTCAGCCCGGCGATATTGATCGGGGGTCAAGTTGGAGTCGATCTCTAGATGGACTCGGCCATTGGAATTTGGGTCAAATTGGTCAAAAAGGGATTGTGATTCCGATGATGCGTTGTCTAAAGGAAGATTAACAACGATCGGATCGGATAGAAATCGGGAGTGAATCTCGAGTTGTTTTAGGGTCATCTCTTTTCCCTCTAAGGAGTTTCCATTTTTGACCCACCTAACGAGCTCGACCTTCTGACTACCCGCTTAAAACCAATGAGTTCGTATAAATCTAAATTCGAAAGAGCTTGATAGTTGTTCTATCTTTATTATCGGCAAATGTAGCAGAAAGTTGCCTGCTTGTGAAGAAAAAAATTAAGTATATTATATAGTTATGACACAGTGCGTTATAAGCTACTAAAAACTATTATAAAAATTAATTGATTCCTCTCTTTTCAAGCTATTTTAGTAACATTATATGACAAATAGCCAAATATTTAAAAATGTACATTATTATGTACATATATTTTGATCTCTGATGGGGTTATTTCATAAAATGTACAGAATAATGCCCCTATTTATTTTCTTTTGTTGACAAAATATTTTTTTGATCTATGATATCCCAAAATAATAAAATCTGTACAGATTGCCATTATGTCGTATAATTATAATATGATGCCCTCTGATGAAGAATCGGGCTTGGCCCGTTCTGAGCTCGGTGGCTTCCTTCATCCAGCACTCAAAAGCTTTTGAGTTGCTGGATAAATAGCATAGCGGGAATGTAATATAAATGTTTGAATTCATTGATGAAAAATTAGGACGCGTTAAAGTCATCAATATCACTGAGGCAAGAGCTTCTATGGCCATGATCATGAATGACAAAGAATTCAACTATGTCATTACCAAAAACAACAGGCCAGTTCGGGTGATTATTAACTATGATACTTATAAGAAAAGCCAGTTAATGACCAATTATCTTAAAGGAATCAAGGGGGGAGAATTAAAAGATCCATTAAAGGGGCTTTTGAAACAAAAGGAAAAAGATTTGAAAAAGCAGGTAGCTGAAACACCGGTAAAAAAAGAAGTAGTTTCATTGGAAACAGCTCCTGTTGAAATCGATAAAAAGTTGGAAGAACCAACTCAAAAACCTTCGACTCAGGAGTCAGCGACTCAGGAGTCAGCGACTCAGGAGTCAGCGACTCGAGAGTCAGCGACTCGAGAGCCTGCAACTGAGGAACCCCTGCCTCAAGAGCCTGCTCCGTTTGTCGTAGAACCTCTCACTCCCCCCCCTTCCAGCGATTATTTTAATCGATTTCGTAAACTTTATGAGGCGCCCCGGTACGAGGCAAAAACCCCTCCCCTTTCAGCTAATCAAGTAACAACGGCTCCTTTAAAACCGGCGAGCCCAGAATTGTCTGCTGGTCCCCCAAAGCCCCCAACGGCACTTTCAGAGCCAAAACCTCTTCCTCCTGTTGCGGAAACTCCCCTTCCCCGCCGGAGTGGTGGGCATGATCTTCCGTCCATTCAGGATCTTCTGATGGATTTGGAGAACGAAAAGCTTTCTGATGAAAATGATCTTTTGAGTGACAACCAGATTAATCAGTTGGTGGGGCGTTTATCGAAATAAACCTTTAAAAAGAATCGATGGCTGGCGTTGTTTACAATCTAAAAAGAATGTTTGTCAAAAACAGCCCTCATCAGGCAATCGATCCCTTTAAACAGTCCCATTACCTCAACTCTCTCGATCCCAAAACCTTGCGAGAAATCCTTTTTTTTTCCGAACAAAAACTCTTTATGGAACTGGCCCCCGAAGCGATCGACCGGACGGTTTTTTTTGTTTCAGCTCCCCCGACCCGATTTTTGCTGGAGAGGTGCGCCAAAATGGGGCCAAAAAGCTTGCTCAATTACGAGCTTGATCCTTTTATTCCCCCCTCTTTTCCCCAGATGTTTTCAGTAACCGGCGGATTAAAACCGCTGGCTGTTCAACAAAATTATTTTGAAATCGGCTTCGTGCCGGCGGCCGGTTTCTACAAGATGGACATGGCCTCTTCCATCCCCCAGATTTCGTCCTCCCTCATCAATGGTGGACGGGTGCTTTTGTCGTTGATTCATCCCTCTCTGGAACTTTTTTTATACAATCAGAATCCGGCCAGCCCGCACAAAGCCCCAAACAGTTTTCAAAATTATTTTTCGGTTCTCAAAGACAACAATCTTTATATTGAAGGTCTATTGGAGGGGGTAATCGACAGAGACCTAAAACCTTTTTTTACAAGCCCCGGTGGGGGGGATTATTTTGAAGAGTTGAGGGGAATTCCGCTTGTATTGTTTTTGCGGGCTGTTAAATTTGTGAGATCATGAATTTCGAGCAACGTTTGAAAGAATTGAAGTTGAATATTCCTGTGTTGTCCAAACCAGCAGGGGTTTATCTGCCCGCAATCAAGACGGGGAATCTTGTTTTTTCTTCCGGCCAGCTCCCGCTGGCTGATAACCGGTTGACCTTCAAGGGGCGTGTGGGAAAGGAAGTATCGGCCGATAACGCCCAACGGGCAGCCAAGATTGCAACACTCAATGCCTTGGCTGCTATCAAGTGGTCCATAGGAGACTTAAATAAAATTAAAAAAATAGTGAGACTATCCGGATATATTTGCTCGGCCATCGGGTGGAACGACCAGGCCAAAGTCATGAATTCTGCGTCCGAACTATTGATTGATGTTTTTGGTGAAGAAGTTGGTTCTCATTCCCGTGTCAGCATTGGTGTTCTGGAACTCCCCATGGGGTCTTGCCTGGAGCTCGATTTGATTGTGGAAATTAAATAATTTCATTGTTCCAGGATGGGTTTTGAGAAAGTTTCAAAAAGAAATCCGATTTGAGAAGACATTCTTCATATCTGACCTGATCTTTTTTCTACAGACCATAAAAATTTATATACATAATTCTAATTTATATGTTATATACTTATCATGTTTCAAAGAAAATTAATATTTCCGCAAAATATTTCCTTTTTCCTGTTTGGACCCCGGCAGTGTGGGAAGACCACGCTGATTGAGTCGTGGATTCCCAAAAAAAGTTTTCGGGTCGATTTGCTCAAAAGTGATCTCTTTTTGAAATACAGCAAAGAACCGGCCCTCTTTCGCGAGGAAATTTTGCACAAAATTTCGGCTACGGGGCTCACCACTGTTTTTGTCGACGAAATCCAAAAAATTCCCTCTCTACTCGATGAAATTCAGCATCTAATGGGAAAAACAGGATGCCAGTTTATCCTTTCGGGATCAAGTGCCAGAAAACTGAAACGGGGAGGGGCCAACATGCTGGCTGGACGGGCCATTCAAAAATTTCTTTTCCCCTTTGTGTATCAGGAAGTCAAAAACGAGTTCAATCTGGAACGGGCCTTGCAATATGGATTATTACCGGCTGTTTTTCTCCATGAAGAAGAAATAGCGAGACCCATTCTAAACACTTATGCCCAGACCTATCTGCGCGAAGAAATCCAGATGGAGGGGATCGTGCGCAATTTGGCCGGCTTTTCACGTTTTCTCGACGTGGCTTGCGCGCAATTTACAGAAATCACTAATTACTCATCCATTGGCAGTGAATGTGGCGTTAATGCCCGTTCTGTTCAGGGGTTTTACGATATACTCGAGGATACTCTCATCGGTTTTCGCCTGCGTGGGTTTGACAGGAGCGTCCGCAAGCAGTTAAGCACCAGCCCCAAATTTTACATCTTCGACAACGGAGTCACCAATGCCGTCAACCGTCTGTTGCAGGAATCTTTGAGCCCCGTGGTTGCCGGAAAGCTTTTTGAGCAATGGCTGATCAATGAAGTGCGCGCCTATCTCACCTATCAGGAAAGTGTTGTGGAAATGTATTATTGGCGCACCAACAATGAAGCTGAAATCGACCTGATTCTCGCCAGACACAAGGTGCCGGAGGCGGCCATTGAATTCAAATACAGAAAATCGATCGGTGCTGGTGATATGAGCGCCTTCCGCGGTTTTTCCACCGAGTACAATCAGGCCCGAAAAATGGTTGTCTGTCTGGCATCGGAACCCTATCAGCGGGGTGATGTTCTCGTCTTGCCATGGCAGAAGTTCTTGGAAGAATTATGGAATGGGAAAATTGTTTCATGAAAAAAATCCGAGCGGATCAACTTCTGGTTCAAAAGGGGCTCGCCCCCACGCGCAGCAAGGCCCAAAATTATATTCTGGCCGGAATTGTTTTGGCCGGCACTCACCGTGTTGAAAAAGCATCGGAGCTGTTTGCCAAAGAGACAGAATTTACGATCAAACAGAAAGATTTTCCGTATGTCAGCCGCGGTGGAGTTAAACTACAAACCGCACTGGATCATTTCAAGTTGGAAGTAAAAGATAAAATTTGTCTCGATGTGGGGATTGCGACCGGTGGTTTCACTGATTGCCTTTTACAGAAGGGAGCCAAAAAAATTTACGGAGTGGATGTGGGTTCTGGGCAACTTGATTGGAAATTAAGAACCGATCCGAGAGTGATTCTCTTTGAGAAAACCAATTTCCGGCATTTTGATGTTAGTGTGATTCCTGATTCGATTGATCTGGTTGTCATGGATGTATCTTTTATCTCCGTCATTAAATTAATTCCGAAGGTGGTAGAAATTTTAAACCGTAGGGGCGAATCTTGTATTCGCCCATTCACACGGGCGATCACAAGGCCCCCGTGGGGCGGGATCGCCCCTACGGTTATCATTCTGATTAAACCCCAATTCGAAGTGGGAAAAGAAAAAGTAGGCAAAGGGGGAATTGTAAAAAATGAACAGGATCAAGAGGAGTGCGTCAGAAGAATTTCAGAATTTTGTATTGATCATGGTTTTGCCGTGAAGGGAATCATCCCCTCCCCTCTTCTGGGACAGGACGGAAACCAGGAATTTCTTTTAGCGGCCGATTTTTTATCTCAATAAAAAAGGGATCCGCCTCAGGCGGACCCCTTTTTTAATAATCAATCAGGCAAAACCTATTCGCCGGTTCCTTCAGGAGCTGGTGCCGGAACTTCAGCCGGAGCTGGCTCAGGTGCGGGAGCCTCCATTTCCAGTTTTTGCGGCTCAGGGGGAGCTGGTGTAGCCGGCGCAGATAAATCTGCCCCTTTGCAAGCTGAAAACGATGCTACCAACGCCAACATAACCACAGTCGCTAATAATTTGTTCATAAGTTTCAGTCCTCCAAAATGGTGTTGTTAAAAAAACTGACTCTCTCATATTTCATGAGAAAGGTACTGTCAAGGAATTACTCAAATTTCACTTTCAACGTTGTGTGGGAAGATCAATCACTTTGCTTTCCTGTCGTCCCATCGTGCAATTTCCTTCGAAGATGGCCCCTTCTTTAATAATCAACGAGGGAGCGGAAATGTCCCCCTGCACCACAGCGGGGGCAGTAATTTCAATTTTCTGCTTGGCCATGATGTTGCCATGAACTTCCCCCTGAATCTGGATGGAACCGATATCAATCTTTCCCTCGACATACCCCCCCTCTCCCACGATCAGACTGCCGTCGGAAAATATTTCCCCCTTGAATTTTCCGTTGATAACGACACATCCTTCAAAGGTCATTTTTCCCTCAAAGGATGATTCTTTATCCAGAATCGTACTTACATTTTTTGGGTAATCGGCCAATTTGACTGCTTCGTTTTTATCGCCAAACATGGATAATTCCTCCTTGGATTTTGATTCGACAAAAGCCTCTTCATCGATACGCAATACCGGTGAAGAGGCTGGTGTCTGCTGGCAAACTTTGCTCTTCGCTCTAAAAATCATAACAAAAAAACGGAATGTTTCTTGTTAGCAGGAACTCTGACGGGATTCAAGAATTAAATGAGTTACCGTAATGCCTCAGTTTCACCTTGCCAAGAGAATTAACCCCCGAAGGGGGTTCAAGGAATGTAGCCGTGGGCGTCAGCCCACGGCTACATTCCTATCCGCCTCTGGCGGATGAAGTCCCCAGAGGTTTATCAAATATCCGCCATGTTTTGGCAATTGGTGTTTACGTTCTTGGAAGGAAAAACTGAGGCATTATGAGTTACTTCATCATCCAGTCGATCAATCGATTGAGCTCTTCCAATGAATGAAAATGAATCAGTATCTTTCC
>SBBF01000100.1 GCA_005240075.1 Nitrospira sp. | reverse complement strand
TTCGAGCGGAAGGCGATGGATGCAAAAAACAACAATCAAACCGAGTCAGTTCCTCTCTTCGGATAGCCTAAACTATCCAACGAACGGGGCGCACTCCAGCTATACGGACAAAACAAAAATGCGGAAATTCAAAGACTGATAGAATCCCGTATTCTTAGAAATATGGAGGCGCGGGGAATCGAACCCCGGTCCGGAACGTCTCGTCCACGGCATCTACAGGCTTAGTGGTGTATTGAATCTGATCGGCAGGTGAAGCCCCACTCACAGGGTCCCGCCGACGAGCCTGCCTTTGTTTAACCCCTTACCCGACAAAGCAAAAGTAAGAAGCGATCCCAAATCGTTTACGCCCGCACACCGAACTTGGGAGATTCAGCATGCAGACGTCGCGGGCAATTAAGCCGCGAGAGCTACCGCATCGGTATCGATGTTGGCAGTTATGGTTTTGAAGTCGTTTAACGAGTGCCTTCAACTCGGCCTGCAACCAGTGGATTCATACATCCCGTCGAAACCATGTCGCCCCCCGTTTTCAACGATCAGACTAATTATTATCAATGTATAGCATCTTTTAATAGCCTTGTAACTACTAACATGCTCCGCTATTTCGCTCATAGTGAGCGAGTATTGGCCGGGGCTTTACAGGGGCTCGCGTCGCCCCCTCCACGGGCTAAGCCCGATGGAGCCTCCCCCTCAACGGCCCGTCGGGCCTGTGGGTGGACCTAACAGATGAGGGTAGTCAGGGAGAGAGCGGTATCTCTCCCTGACTTTAGCGAGGATCCGGCTTTGCCGGTCCGAGCGAATAAACCCGTCCGGACAAACGGAGCGAACGATCGTATTGCGGCGTAACAGATGGGGGTTGCAGGGGGAAAGCGGTATTTCCCCCTGATATAAAAAGATTGTCAAGTGAGGTCAAAAAAAGGAAAATCGGTCCAATGAAAAATTATGCGGGTATTTTTTTGGCGGTTTTTCTTTTGATTTTTAGTTCATGTGATCAAATCAAGTCGCTGACCAATTTGTTTTCCAAAGATGCCAAAATCACCGAAAAGAAAAGCGACAAAAAATCCAAAAAGAAAAAAGAGACAGCCAAAGATGACGAAAAAAGCGAAGAAAAAAAATCGGAAGAAACAGAGGAGTTAAAAATCGGCAAGGAGGAGAAAACTGAACCGTTGCAGGAACCCCCTCCGGTGTTGCCGACTCAGCCGGAAGCCTTGTCCCCCTCTCCGGAACCAGCAGATATACAAAAAAAAGAAGAGCTACTTGAAGCAGAGCCAACAGCCCCCCCCAAGCCTCAAGTCTTGATTGAATCTCTGTCGCATTTTGCGGGAGTTCCCACCGCTCTCGATGTGGATTTGGAACGGATCTATGTGGGCTATGGGAATAAACTGGCCTGGTATGATCATCAACTGGTCCTGAAAGGAGGTCTAACCCTCGACAGTCCCATTACAAAAATTCAATCTCATCCTCAAGAGGGGGGGATAAAACTTTATGTAACCGAAGAGGGAAATACGCTTGAAATCATCGAACTTAAAACATCAGGCGAGGTTATCATCCATAAGACTCTTGAGGCCGATGGGCCTTTTGTAATCGGTCAATCCGATCAAACAAATCCCCCTCAACTTTTCATTTTTCTAAAAGATCGGATTCAGGTTTTGGATTTGGCCAACCTGCAAGCCATGCAGGTCAAAGGGGAAATTCCACTCAATCGGGCACGGGAGGCTTATCGGGTGGGGACTTCTCTTTTTGTGCTGACCGAAAACAATCTGCACGTTGTGAATCTAACCTCCCTGGAGATTCGCTCTTCTATTTCGTTGGGTCAAAAATTTACTTTTCTCGGAACAACTGGATCGACTGATGCGCTTTATTTGATTTTGGGTCAGGTTGATGATCGAGGAGGAATCAAGAGTCTTAAGCGTCTTCTTTTGGCGCCGAGGGGAGAGGGGATCGTTGATCTGGGTATCAGTATTGATTTGCCGGAAGGGGCTCAAGAAGTGACCCTGTCGGGCGATCCGGATATTGTTTATTTTATCGAAAAAGGGGAAATCAAATCGTTGAATATGAAGATGAAGCAAACTCAACCTGTTGTTTCCTCCTTTACGGACATTTCTTTCATCCGGAATTTCACCAACATTTTTTTTGTGGCTTCAGACAACTATCTGGGACGACTGGAACCAGGAGCAGTTTTGGCGCCAACCGGCAAATCGCCCGTTCCTTTGGCCATCCCCCCAACCGGATCTTCTGCTGTTGTCTCGCCTCGTTCGGGGGAGAAGAAGCTCTTTATAGCCGGAAAACCCGATTTTGTGGGGCTTCCGGGAGGCGATGTTCTTTTGATTTCCCATAATCTTTCAAGTACGGAAGAATCTCACCCTCCCTTTTTTCTTTCAAAAAATTTTTCAAAGGAAGGGGAGGCGGACATTCCAATCAAAAATCCGGGGAAGGGAACTTTTCAGGCTTCTCTAGCCCGACCGGCCGGATCCGGATGGATGATTTGGGATGGAATCAGCCAAAAAATTTTCTTTCTCCAGCCTGAACCCCCTTTGCTAACCGATCTTAAATTGCCCGCTCAAAATGTTGTGGGACTCGATGTTTTGTCTGCGGACAAGCTCAACTTTCTTTTTGTTTCTGTAAAGGATTCTGCCAAAAAATGGGAAGCTCTTCAGGTTTATTCGTTTGATCTTACCCGTAAAACAGTCCGGCTTTTGGGGAAGACCGATATTCCGGAAATTGGCGGAGTCAGAATTTTTGATGGAGGAAAAAAAGGAATGGTTGCCTGCGGCTCTCAGGGGATCTGTTTTTTGGAAGGAAGTTTGCCGAAATCGATGATGAAGGAGGTTAAAAAAATTGCTCCTCCCAAACAGGGGGATCGAGCTGTCGATATCGCGCTTTCTCCGGATCAATCGATCGGGTATGTTTTTTTTGAATCAACCGACAGCAAACCTTTTATCAGTCTGATTGATTTAAAGCCGGCCGATCCGGTTATGATCGGTTCCATCACCAACCTTAACCTTCAAGAGAATCAGTTTCGCGGATTGACTTTTTCGGCGGGAGGGGGGCGCCTCCTTCTTCCCAACGATCAAGGTTTGGCCGTCTATAATGTAAAGAACCCTGCTTCTCCCCGATTGGAATACCTCTGGCCTTTGGGAAAAACTTTCTCGGCGGATGTCACTCAGAGGGGGCAGGTTGTCTGCGCGGCTCTGGGGGACAGAGGGGTTGAATGCGGTTCTTTTCCTTAAACAGTTGTTGCCAGCTTCGATCTGACTCTTTCCGATAAAATTTTTCCATCAACGCGTCCCATGGTTGGTTCTTTAAGCGCTTTCATGACCAGCCCCATATCCTTGGGGCTTTTGGCTCCGGTTTGTGAAATAGCCTCGGCAATCAAATGGTCCAATTCCGAATCAGACAACGGTTGGGGAAGGAACGAGGAGATAACCGCCAACTCTTTTTCTTCCTTTTCTGCCAGGTCGACTCGTCCCCCTTTTTTGAATTGGTCGATGGATTCATGGCGCTGTTTTGCCATGGTGGATAAAACTGCAAAAAATTCTGCTTCTGACAGGGGATGGATGAGTTCAATTTCCTTGTTCTTCACTGAGGCTTTGATCAAACGGATGGCGTCCAGACGAGATTGGTCGCGTGCTTTAAGGGCTTCTTTTATTTCTTGATCCAGCTTTTCAAGGATAGTCATTAAAATTCCCAAAAACGGCGTCCGGTCCTTTTACGGGCCGCGATGCTTTTTTTCTTTTTTTTGACGGAAGGTTTGTCGTAGTGCTCGCGCTTTCTCAACTCCTGCATAATCCCCTCTTTTTCGCAGAGCTTTTTAAAACGGCGAAGGGCCGCCTCGAAACTTTCCCCTTCTTTAATGGTTACATCTGGCATGATTTATTCCATTGCCTCCTATGAGAGTGGGCGAACTTAAGCAAAGCCCTCCTAAAAGTCAAGCTTTGGTTATTTATAGACTTTTTCTTCTTCAAAGATTTTTTGGCCGACTGTTTTTATTTGTCCGTTTTCTATTTTTCTAAAAAAACAGGTTCGATACCCCACATGGCAGGCGGCTACTTTTTGAATGACTTTGATCAAGAGACAATCACCATCACAATCAAAATAAATTTCCCTCACCTCCTGGGTATGGCCGGACGTTTCCCCTTTGATCCACATCTTGTTTCGGGAACGGGAATAAAAAGTGACATACGGTCCCCCCATTGTTTTTTCAACCGCCTCTCGATTCATATAGCCGACCATCAAGACCTGATTGTTCTCAAAATCCTGGATGACAGCCGGGATCAGCCCTTTGTCGTCAAATTTGAGGGAGGCCAAAAATTCTTTTAATGACTGCATAGGAGAGGGGCTCTATCTTTAATTGATTCTGACGGCAACCCCTTTTTTGGAAAGAAATTTCTTGGCTGCTCCAATCGAATATTCCTGGTAGTGAAAAATCGAGGCGGCCAAAACGGCATCAGCCCCCCCCTGGGTTAATCCTTCATAGAGATGTTCGAGACTTCCCACGCCTCCGGAAGCAATAACCGGGATATTGATAGCGTCAACGACGGCGCGAGTCAGTTCCAAATCATAACCTGTTTTTGTCCCGTCCCGGTCCATGCTGGTTAAAAGAATTTCACCCGCGCCGAAGCTTTCCATTTTTTGGGCCCATTCAATAGCATTCAGGCCGGTTGGATTTCGACCGCCGTGGGTAAAGACATTATATTGTAAGGGCACGGCAAGCCGTGCCCCTACATGTTTTTTAACATCAATAGCCACGACAATGCATTGGGTTCCAAATTGTTCAGCCGCTTCTTGAACAAACTCAGGCCGTTCGACTGCCGCGGTGTTGATGGAAACTTTATCGGCGCCGGCATTCAGAAGATCGCGGATGTCTTGGATTGTTCTCACTCCACCGCCGACTGTGAGCGGCATGAAAGCCTGGGAGGCAGTTTTTTCAACAACGTCCAGGATGATTTTTCTTTTTTCATGTGAGGCGGTGATGTCCAAAAAAGTTAATTCATCCGCTCCTTCCTCATCATACCGTTTGGCGATTTCAACCGGATCGCCCGCATCGCGCAGTCCGATAAACTTGACCCCCTTGACCACGCGGCCTTCTTTAACGTCAAGACAGGGGATGATTCTTTTAGTGAGCAATCCTGATCGCCTCCTTTAAGTCAATTAATCCTTCGTACAATGCCTTCCCCGCAATAACCCCCGTGACATTTGGGATCTTTTTAAGTTCCCCAATGTCAGCGAGAGAGGTCAGCCCCCCCGATGCAATGACTCCAAAGGGGGACTGGGCCGATATTTTTTTAATCAAGGCCAAATTCATTCCCTGCATCATTCCATCTTTGGAGATGTCGGTAAAAATCACTTCCGAAATTTTTTTGTTTTTGAATTTTAAAAGCAAATTTTCTGCCGGCATTTGACTGAGCTCTCCCCATCCCTCGATCGCTACATTTCCTTCCTTGGTATCGACTCCGAGAATAATTTTTTTGGGGAATTTTTGACAGGCTGCTTCCAATAACTCGGGATTCTTGAAAGCCGCTGTTCCTAAAATGCAAAAGCCGACGCCGCAGTCAAAATAGTGGTTTATGGTTTCCAGCGTCCGGATGCCCCCGCCGATTTCCACTTTGATTTCCGGAAAAGCGCGGGCGATTTCTTCCACTTCCTTGAAGTGGATCGGTTTCCCTTCAAAGGCGCCGTTCAAGTCGACGATATGGAGTCTTTTCGCCCCCTGTTTGATCCAGTCATCGGCAACCAGCAAGGGGTTGTCGGCATACACTTTGACCTCTCCCATTCTTCCCTGGGAAAGACGAACAACCTGGTGGTCTTTCAAATCAATGGCGGGTATGACGAGCATGATTAAAATGATGTCTCATCCAAAAACCAATTCCCAACAATATCAACATTCCAATAACAAGATCAAATCGATGGAAATAAGGACCAAGGGTATTCCAGTTTTCTCCTGCTTTTTTTCCCAGCCAGGAAAGACCATAACACCAGGGGTAGGATCCGACAAACGTGTAAATGACAAACGGGGTCATTTTCATTTTAACCACACCGGCCGGAAAAGAAATAAAAGTACGGATGACCGGAAGCAGGCGGGAAAAGAAAATCGCGGCGCCTCCATATTTTTCAAACCATCGGTCGGCCCATTCAATGTCCCTGGGATTAACCAAAAAATATTTTCCATATTTGATAAGAAAATCACGTCCCAGATAGAGGCCGGCGTAATAAGCGGCAACCGACCCCACCACGCAACCGAACGCTCCTGCCAGAGCTGTTCCCCAGAGAGTGAATTGACCTTTGGTGACGAGGTAACCGGAAAAGGGCATGATGATTTCGGAGGGGAGCGGAATGCAGGCCGACTCGATAGCCATGCAGATGACAATCCCCCAGTAGCCCCCCCATGAAATAATGGCGATAATCCAGGTGGCGAGGATGGAGATAATTTTTGCGATCATTTCAAATTAACAAAATTCTCCAACATTTTGAGTCCCAACTCTTGGCTTTTTTCCGGGTGAAACTGGGTGGCCAAAATATTTTCCTTCTGAATGCTCGAACAAAAAAAACCGGCATAATCGGTTTCTGTTGTGATGATGGTCTGATCAGCGGGCATGACATAGTAAGAATGAACAAAATAAAAGGAAGATTGATCGGGAATGCCATCCAGTAGGGGCGGGGTTTCCCCCCCCTTATATTTAATTTGATTCCATCCCATGTGGGGGATTTTTAACGATGCATGATTAAATTTCACCACCTTTCCTTTCAAAATCCCCAATCCTTTAACCGGCCCGAATTCTTCACTCTCTTCAAACAACAATTGCAACCCCAGACAAATTCCTAAAAAATATTTCCCGCTTTTGATGGACTCTTTAATGATATCAATCAGGCCATAATTTTTCAGATTCTCCATGCATTTTCCAAAAGCACCCACCCCGGGTAACACAATTTTTTCTGCGTTCCTGATTTTTTCTGGATCGCGCGTTATACACACTTCCGCTCCCACCGCCTCCAACGCTTTGGAAACGCTTTTCAAATTTCCCATGTCATAATCGATAATGGCGAGTGTCACAATTTTCCCTTTGTGGACGGAATCCCTTTCATACGGCCATCGATAGTTGTAGCCATATCCAGTGCGCGGGTAAAGGCTTTGAAGATCGATTCAACCATATGATGTTTATTTCCTGTCTTTTGGACAAGGATATGCAGATTCACCTGAGCCGAATTGACAAAGCCCTGGAAGAATTCATTCACCAGAGCGACATCAAAATTTTTGATTCGTCCACTCTTGAGTTTTGAATCATTGATCAGACAAGGCCTCCCGGCAAAATCAACCGCCACGGTTGTCAATACCTCGTCCATCGGAAGGGTGAAATGACCGTAACGGCGGATTCCTTTTTTATCCCCCAGTACTTTTTTGAATGCCTCCCCCAGAGTGATGCCGATATCTTCCACCAGATGATGATCATCCACATCCACGTCGCCGGTTGCCTGAATGGTTAAATCAAACAGACCATGCTTGGCAAAAGCCTCCAGCATGTGATTCAGAAAGGGGAGGGGGGTTTTGATCTGGTATTTTCCAACACCATCGATATTCAGCGTCAAGCTGATATCGGTCTCAGATGTTTTACGGTGAATGGAAGACTTTCGTATTGTCATCAATGTCTCAATTTACTTGGGTCTCTTAATCAAGACAACAGAAATATGTCATTGTATTTATAAAAAAACACTCTTTATTTTTCTAGTGATTCTGGCTATTCTATGGCCAGAATGCGGTATCAAATCATTCTCGCCCCGGAAGCGGTGGAGGATCTTAAAAAATTAGAGGCCTATGAGCGTTCTATAATCCGGGATGCGATGGAAACCCACTTGAGGTTTGAACCGGCAAAATTGAGCAAAAGCCGGATTAAGCGGCTCAAAGGTTTAAAACAACCGCAGTTTCGATTGAGAGTTGATGATGTCCGGGTTTTCTATGACATCTTGAAGGATCGAATGGAAGTCTTGGCCATTGTCACAAAAGATCAAGCCCAGGAATGGCTTGGCATGAAAGGAAAGATATTATGAAAGGAATTGCTCTTTCAGATATGAAGGATCAGTTTTCGAAATATCTTGATCACGCGGGGAAAAAACCTCTTTTGATAACCCGTCATGGAAAACCGGCGGGTCTTCTGATCGGTTTTCGGTCTGAAGAAGACTGGTTTGACTATAGGCTTGAAAACGATCCTGGCTTTTTGGCCCGCATCGAAAAAGCGCGACAAAGTTTGAGGAGAGGGAAAGGAACTGCCTTGGAGGATGTTGATTAGTTTGACGGACTACGGACTTCTATTGCGAGTGCGCCGTCGAACAAAACCATTCGTAGTCAATCAATTCCTTGATGGTTGGGTTGTCGCCGCAGAGGGGGCAGGTTTTGTCCCTCCGGATTTTCATTTCACGGAATTTTTGTTTGAGGGCGTCATAAAGAATCAGTTTTCCAATGAGTGGCTCCCCTTGTCCCAAAATGATTTTAATCACCTCCACCGCCTGAAGAGAACCAATAATCCCCGGCAATACCCCAAAGACGCCTGCTTCCTGGCAACTGGGGGCCATTTCTGGTGGAGGAGGGAGAGGGTACAAACAACGGTAGCAGGGGCCACCGCGAGCGGGATCAAAAACGGTCACCTGTCCTTCAAATCGAAAGATCGATCCATCAACCAGCGGTTTTTTCAAAAAATAACAGGCGTCGTTCAACAAATAACGGGTCGAAAAATTGTCGCAACCGTTGACAACGATATCGTAGTCTTTCAAAATTTCGAGCGCATTGGTGCGATCCAAACGGGTTTGATGGGGGATCACTTTAATATCGGAGTTGATTCCTTTCATCCGATGGCGCGCCGACTCCACTTTGGGTAACCCTTCCCACGATTCGTCATGCAAGATTTGCCGTTGAAGGTTGGATTTGTCGACAACGTCATTGTCGATAATTCCGATCGTTCCCACGCCAGCTGCGGCCAGGTAAAGTCCTGCCGGAGAACCAAGCCCGCCGGCGCCGATCAACAGAACTTTGGCAGAGAGGAGTTTCAACTGTCCTTCTTCTCCCACTTCCGGCATCGACGTATGACGGGCATACCGGGCCATTTTGTCAGAGGAGAGCCCCTTTTTCTGCTCAATTGGGAAACCGGCATGTTGCCAGGCGGCATAACCCCCTTTAAGTGAGGAAACGTTTTGGTAACCGAGATCTTGCAGGGCTTTGGCTGATAGAGCCGAACGATTTCCTCCGGCGCAATTGATAACAATCGGCCTGTTTTTATTTGGTTCCAAATTTTCAATTTTGAGTTCCAGAAACCCGCGCGGAATTTTTGTGGCCCCAGGAATGACCCCCCCTTCAGTCTCCTCTTTTTCTCGAACATCAATGACAAGAAGATTTTCTTTTTTATCAAGTTTCTTCTTCAGCTCTTCAACGGAGATTTCTTTGATCTCTTTTTTGATTTGATTTAAATAATCTTGGGAACTTGGCATAGTCAATAACATACCTTCCCGCTCCCTGCGGTCGCGATGAAGGTAGCTCCGCGTGCTCAGAACCGGCCAAGCCGGATTCTTCGCCCTCTAGCGTCCTAACAATCCTCACAGCCGGCGTCAAGGTGATGTTCATTGATGTTAATTGATGAGTAAAACGATGTCAGGGTTTATACGAACGAGAACCGGGAAGGTAAGCAGGTTGGCTGCCATTTTTTAAAACGACTTCAATCGGTTCCAGTCTGTAAAAATCATATAAGAGGTCAATTTGATCGAGCGTTTTTTCATTCTTATAGGCAATCGGTCTTTTTGCCAATTGGCCTGCTTTTTGTCTTAAATCATTCCATCCTTCCTGGTTTTGAAGATGGGGAACAACCTCAAGGCCCAACAACTCGGTTATTGTCATGAAACGAGAAGACTCTCCTGATATTTTTTTATCAGCTTCATTGTTCAACAAATCAACCAGTTTCTTCCATTGACTCTCCCCTTGGTATATTTTTGCAAATTGAATTTCAAAATTGCCTTTTCCTTCTTCTTTTAATTTTTCATAAATTTTTTCAGCTTCGCTGTAACGCCCCAGGTTCACCAGACAGTCCGCTTTTGCAAGACGTACTTCCAAATAACTGAGATCCTTCTGAAGAATCTTATCAAAAACGAATAGAGCTTCTGCATCCTTTCCTTCCTGTTTTAAGGCAAAAGCATAGAGATCTTCAAAAATATTTTCTTCCGGATAACGACGATGAAGTTCCACTGCCAGCTCGGACAAACGCTTTAAAGCCTCTTTATCCTTAAACAGAGGGCCCCGGCAGTTTTTTTCCGGTTGCAGGGCACGAGGGTCACATTGAAGAAGTTCCCAAAGCATGCCATTTATTTTTGGGTCGTAGGGATAGGTTAAGGAAGCACCAGCCAACGCATTGATCATTTCAACATCGGAGAGTCCTATCTCTTCAGCCTGACTTTTGCGACGAATCTCCAATGAAGTGAGAATGATGTCACGCATAACAGGATAAAAGTTGGGCTGGACTGAATTAATCGAGGCCAAACCGGTAAGACGGTCAGAAATATTTTGTTCATTCATCCATCTCTGGTAACCCTCTTCAGCCCCAAAATTGAATTCCATTTCAAGCCAAGCCTGTTCTGTTTCTTTATTAATGATTCCCCCTGATGCATAGACCAGATTTTCAGCCGCTTGATAAATCGTCCAGCTTAATACCTCCTCCGGATTTGGCCGGTTTTCTGAAAGATACTGTTTTAATTTGGCCATTAAAAGATAACCCACCGGATCTTCATAACGAAACTCTTCAAGCCTCGATTTAAAATCAAAACCAACATCACCGCTCAATATAGTATTAAGCTCCCAAGGCGCTTCGTAGTGGTTGTTTCCCAACGTCATCAGAGTATAAGCCTCGGCAAACCATTCCATTTCATTTGTGGAACCGTAAAGTGTTGGGTGCGAGGCCAAGAGAGGAATGTTCCTTTTGGCTCGAAAATTGCCCAGATGATGCATGAGTATGTCACCAGCAACCCCCCTGTATTCGAAGTCTTGGATCTCTTCTTCATTTAAAACTCCCCCCGACTTTCTCATCAGGTCAAAAGAAATGAGATGTCCGGCTTCATGAACAACAGTATAAGTGATAGCGCCCTGATCGGCTTCGTTAGAAAGAAGAATATAATCCCCTCCCGATGTCGGAAAAGAAAGGCCGTCATACGATCCCAGCAGGTCGACCTGATCCGGATGGGTGTTGTAATATTTTCGGGCAATCTCGCTGTAACGGCAAAAATGAATTTGGCTTTTATCAAGAATGGCGAGGGTTCCCGGTTCAAAATGGTCAAAAGCGGTAATCAGAGCCTCCTTGACCTCCTCGCTGGGAGCCGGCCCGTAAAAAATAGGGGGGAGCCTGTGTTCTCCCCTTAAAACAGGAGAATCTTTCTTGTAATCATCAGTCACCGGAATGTTGTGATTATTATTGGCGAACAGTTCTTGAATTTCTTTTTGAAGTTCCTGATCCTCCTCGACGGTGTTAGCTACCAGTTTCTGGATTGTTGCCAAAATCGCTTCGGCATTATTTTTCTCTTTTTCAGTTGTCTCTTCTCTTTTCCTGAAATCAAGGAGAGCCTCTACAACTTCGTAAAGAGTAAAATCACCTAACGAAAGATCGATCATTTCCAAGTCGGTTTCTCCTCGATAGTGCCAGGTCACTTCCCGAAGGGGGTCCTTTAAGGTCAACAAAAAGGTGCCATCATTATTCCAGCTGATGCCCTCGATTGTGATGGGGGAGGAGTGATGAAGGTCAGAGGAATTTGAAAGGTGGAGAAGTTCTTTTTCATCATTTTTTGTCCCCAGATCAAAATCTCTCATCAGCTGGATGTACCGCTCAACACTCCAGGCTCCGTGGTCAATGGCAAGGGCCAATCGTTTAAAATCTTTCTGGTCTTCAAAAACATACTGATCAACGGATCTACCAAGCGAAAGTTCTTCTGCAACCGCAAAGGGATAAACAAGAGCTTCCAAAGTCTGATGCTCTATTTCATCAATAATACCATCCCCTTCAAAAAGGGTCTTCTCCAGCTCAGAAAATTCCTGATTGGTGATTCGATCGTCGGCCACTGCCTGGCAGAAGGTTGTATGAAAACGGTCAAACATCGCTTTATTATCGGCAATCGGCTGATTTTGTTGCTAAAAAAGTTGAGGGTGGAATTTATGAAGTGATTCTAATTGTTTACCCCTCTCAAATATTCAGGTGGGGTGGTTTTTTCTTGTGCCACTCCGTTGACTGTTCATACGCGTGGCCAACCTTAAAGAGGGTTCCTTCGTCAAACGGTTTGCCGATTAATTGGAGGCCGATGGGGAGATTGTTTGGGTCGAAACCACAGGGAATGCTTAAAGCCGGAAGGCTCGCCAGATTGACCGGGATGGTAAAAATATCGGATAAATACATTTGAAGCGGATCTTCCGTTTTTTCACCGATTTTAAAAGCGGTTGTCGGGGTCACCGGCGCGATGATCAGATCGCATTTTTCAAACGCTTTCTCAAAATCCTGCCTAATGACGGTGCGGGCTTTTTGCGCCTTTCGGTAGTAGGCATCGTAATAGCCGGCTGATAGGACGTAGGTGCCGAGCATGATCCGACGGGTTACCTCTCTTCCAAACCCTAAAGTTTTTGTTTTTTCATACATTTCCGCAAGAGTTCTCCCTTCGGCCCGATAACCAAACCGGACGCCGTCGTATCGGGCCAGATTGGAGCTCGCTTCAGCGGGGGCGATAATATAGTAAGCGTCGATCGCATACTTTGAATGAGGGAGAGTGATCTCAACAATTTCAGCTCCCAACGATTGATAGTGTTGGATCGCTTTTTTCACCGCATCGGCTACCGTCGTCTCAATCCCTTCGGCAAAATATTCCTGCGGAACCCCCAGTCTCACTCCTTTGATCGATTGATTTAAATAAGAGGTGTAATCAGGAACCGGCAGATTGACTGAGGTGGAGTCTTTGGGATCATGTCCCGCCATGGCGTTCATCATGAGGGCGCAGTCTTCCACATCCTTGGTCATCGGTCCCATCTGATCGAGGCTGGAAGCAAACGCGATGACGCCGTATCGGCTGACTCTCCCATAGGTGGGTTTGAGTCCGACGATGCTACAGAGAGCGGCCGGCTGGCGAATCGATCCCCCCGTGTCGGTTCCAAGGGAGGCCAGGCAAAGATCAGCGGATACTGCCGCGGACGATCCTCCCGATGATCCCCCCGGAACCCGATTGAGATCCCACGGATTTCGGGTAGCCTTGAATCGCGAATTTTCCGTGGAAGAACCCATCGCAAATTCATCCAGATTGACTTTTCCCAGAATCACCATGCCCGCCTTAAGAAGTTTTTCGATCACGGTACTGTTGTAGGGGGGAATATAGTTTTCCAAAATTTTGGAAGCGCAGGTTGTTTTGATTCCTTCGGTCAGATAAATATCTTTGGGGGCGAGAGGAATGCCCATCAAGGGGCTTGTGTATTCTCCCTTCGTGATTCTGTCGTCAATCGCCTTTGCCTGCGCACGCGCCTGTTCCTGACATAGGGTGAGATAAGCGCCGATTTGGGAGTCTAATTTTTCGATGCGGTCAAGCACCGCATTGGTCAATTCCAGGGAAGAGATCTCCCTTTTTTTGATTTTTTGCGCTGCGTCGTGGATCGTCAACTGAGAGAGATGGAATATGGGATTCATGCTGTTTGGAATTGTAATTCGCGTGTATTGAGCCGGGGAGTTCTCTTTGAAAGACCTAGAACTTCGATTCCTATGACCTGATTTTTTTCATTAAAATCAATAATAATCCCCGGTGACACTTCTTCCGAATCAACAATTTTTGAATCGTCCAACCGGAGATACAAAGCATCTGTTTTCTCATCTACTTTTAGTTTCATATTTTGCCTTTCATTTTACGGTCGAAATAAACTGTGATCAGCTTTATCGGCTCTGTGTCTTTATTATATACCACACGAAGAACCCGATTACCATACTCAACTATTTTCCCCAACCGATGTTCCAAAGAATCATCCAAAAGAATCATCCAAGGGATCCGCTTCGATGAGATCAGGCTTTTCCAAGACCTGTCTGATCCAAACTTCACTGATATTTCTCTCTTTGATAACGTCCCTGGCATGTTGAGTATGGGTATAGGTCACTGGACAATCCATTTATGCTGTCAAGTTATGACGCGAGGCACCTGGAACAGATGATCTTCCACAGCAGGGGCTTCCTTTAATGCCTGATCATGCACCGGGGATTGCAGAATTTTATCTTCACGAAAGACAGAGGTGACACTGACCGCATGAGAAGTCGCTTCCACGTTATCCAGTTTCAGTTCATTGAGTTTCTCGACAAAACCGAGAATGTTTCCCAATTCTTTTGTATAGCGATCCAGCTCTTCCCCCGAAAGCCTGAGTTTGGCCAGCCCCGCTATTTTTTGAACGTCGGATTTGGTGATCATTTTTAATGGGGCCCCTTCGGCCCATTTGTTGCTACTCGCGTTTGTTTAATTTTGGGCCTCAGATGGCCCCAAACCCCGCACTCACAACTGGCAAAACCAGATTGTTCGTTTTATTTAAATAAACTGGTCAATCCCTTCATGAATCCACTTTCCCCACCTGCCACCTTCTCCAATTCTCCATCGTCCAAAAAAACTCCATGACATCCGAAACATTTATCAATCGTCACTCCCTTGAAAAGAATCGGGTGCAATTCCATCCCGCATTTGGGGCAACGCATCCAGTGGAGTTCTTTTAATCTTTCTTTTTCCTGGGTTTCCAGTTCCGCCTGTTTTTTTTGGGCGAGTCTTTTTTTCTTTTCCGCTTCCTCCCGCGCAAAATATTCGTCTTCTGCAGTCGTTGGTTTAGTTGTCATATCTTCTCCTCTTTTTTTACAGGTAACACAGCCTGTAAATTTCTGTCAATTGTTTGGAATATACGGTAATATTTAGATCCATGCCTTCTTTCCCAATTTTAATGATTGAAGCGTTTTTGTTTGGTGCGGTCATCGGTTCTTTTCTGAACGTCTGCATCTACCGCATTCCGCTTGGGCTGACGTTGGGAGGGCGCTCTTTTTGTCCTGACTGTCATACGAAAGTGGCCTGGTACGACAACATCCCCATTTTTGGTTATCTTTTTTTGGTAGGGCGTTGTCGGCAATGTCGAAAACCTATTTCTCCTCGATATCCATTGGTCGAATTAATCACCGCTTTACTTTCTTTGGCTACTTTAATGAAAACCCACTCTCTCCCCCTTTATTTTCTCTGGTTTTGTTTTTTTATAGCTCCTTTGATTGTGATTACGTTTATTGATATCGACCATCAAATTATTCCCGATGTCATTTCCATTCCTGGAATTCCGATCGGTGTTTTGGTCATCCTTTTTCAAAAAGGACCCGACTGGTCGGGGGGATTGATTCATTCAATTGTTGGAGTTCTGGTGGGGGGAGGATCCCTGATTATTATTGGAACACTCTATCAATGGATTCGAAAGCGGGAAGGGTTGGGGGGAGGGGATGTCAAGTTATGCGGCATGCTGGGAGCTTTTTTGGGATGGCAGGGGATGATTTTTGTTTTTTTTATGAGTTCAATACTCGGAACTTTCTATATTGTTTTTTGTGGCTTATGGATGTTGGTGAAAGGAA
>SBBF01000062.1 GCA_005240075.1 Nitrospira sp. | reverse complement strand
TTGACCACCTTCTTGTTACCCATCAAACCGGCCCTGCAGGAAAAAAGGTCAAAAAAGTTCTCATCGAACAGGGAATTAATATTGCAAAGGAGTACTACTTGGGATTGGTCATCGATCGGGTCACGTCGCGCGTGACCCTGATGGCCTCCAGCGAAGGGGGGGTGGAAATTGAAAAAGTGGCCGCCGAAACCCCTGAAAAAATTTTTAAGGCAATCATCGATCCCGCTGTAGGATTTATGGCCTATCAGGGGAGGGAACTGGGTTTTGCCCTCGGTTTGAACAAGGATCTGTTGGGAAAATTCGGCAAATTTTGCTCGGCCCTTTATTGTTGTTTTATCGAATCGGACTGTTCTCTGGTGGAAATCAATCCTCTGGTTGTGACTAAAGAGGGAGATCTTCTGGCGGCCGACGCCAAAATCAATTTTGATGACAATGCCCTCTTTCGTCATCCGGACTATGAATCACTGCGTGATTTGAACGAAGAAAATCCGGCCGAAACCGAAGCCAAAAACCGCGATTTATCCTACGTGGCGTTGGACGGCACGATCGGTTGCATGGTCAACGGAGCAGGGCTGGCCATGGCCACCATGGATATTATCAAGCTTCATGGGGGGGAGCCGGCCAATTTTCTGGATGTCGGCGGCGGTTCCAGCCAAGAAAAAGTGGCCTCGGCCTTCAAGATTATTTTGTCCGATCCCAAAGTCAAAGCCATTCTGGTGAATATTTTTGGAGGCATTATGAAATGCGATGTGATTGCCGCCGGGATTGTGGCCGCTGCCAAAGAAATCCGTTTAAATGTTCCGTTGGTGGTCCGACTGTTGGGGACGAATGTCGATTTGGGAAGAAAAATTTTGGCCGATTCTGGTTTGCCGATCATTTCAGCCGAGACGATGTCCGAGGCGGCTCAAAAGGTTGTTGCATCATTGAAATAATTTTTATGTCTGTCTTAGTCGACAAATCAACCCGCGTTTTAACCCAAGGGATTACCGGCGCCACCGGTCAATTCCATACCAAAGCCTGCAAGGACTACGGCACGCAGATGGTGGCTGGCGTCACTCCCGGCAAGGGGGGGCAGGAGTTTGAGGGGATTCCCATTTTTGATACCGTCCTTCAGGCCAAAAAGGAAACCGGTGCGACGGTGTCGGTGATTTATGTTCCTCCCCCTTTTGCGGCCGATGCCATACTGGAAGCGGTCTCTGCGGAGCTCGATCTGGTTGTCTGTATTACAGAGGGAATTCCGGTTCTGGATATGGTTCGGGTCAAGCGGGCGATGACGGGAACCAAATCCCGGTTAATCGGCCCCAATTGTCCCGGCATTATTACGCCGGGGGAATGCAAAATCGGCATTATGCCGGGGGCGATTCACAAACCGGGGAAGGTTGGCGTTGTTTCCCGAAGCGGCACTTTAACCTACGAGGCGGTCTATCAATTAACGCAGTTGGGAATTGGCCAGTCAACCTGCCTTGGAATTGGTGGCGATCCGGTCAACGGAACCAGTTTTATTGATTGCCTGGATTTGTTCAATCAAGATTCTCAGACGGAGGCGATCGTGATGATTGGGGAGATTGGAGGAACAGCGGAAGAAGAAGCGGCGGAATTTATCAAAAAGAATGTGAATAAGCCGGTTGTGGGATTTATTGCCGGCATGAGCGCGCCGCCGGGGCGCCGGATGGGACATGCCGGCGCGATTATTTCCGGAGGGAAGGGGACGGCGGTCGACAAAATCGCTGCGTTGGAATCAGCAGGAGTAAAAGTAGCCCGGAGCCCGGCAGAAATTGGAATGACGTTAAAATCGATTTTGTAGGGGCGATCCTTGTGATCGCCCTTTAAAATGGAAAACATTTTTATTTTGGGCGAATACAAGATTCGCCCCTACGGGAAAGGAAAAAATGATCGAGCGCACCTTGGGAATCATCAAGCCGGACGGCGTGGCGCGGAATTTGATCGGCGAAGTTTTGAGACGGGTTGAACAATCGGGTCTGAGAATCGCCGCCGCCCGAATATTGAAATTGGATAAAGCCAAAGCGGAAGGTTTTTACGCGGTTCATAAAGAGAGGCCCTTCTTCAAGGATCTTGTGGCGTACATGACTACCGGGCCGGTTTTCCCTTTTGTAATTGAAGGGGAAAATGCCATTGCCCGGTGGCGCGAACTGATGGGGGCCACCAATCCGGCCAACGCTGCGCCGGGCACGATCCGCAAAGATTTTGCGGCAAATATTGAGCGGAATACCGTTCATGGTTCGGACGCCCCGGAAACCGCAAAATTTGAGGTTGCCTATTTTTTTAAACAAGAAGAAATTTGTTAAGCCGCGTTAGTCTTCTGTGTTCTGATAATCTTGTAAAAATATCCTTGTGAAACTCCCAGTTGCCGAATGGCGGCGTACGGGTGTCCGTCGGCAAATTCAAGAGCCGCTTTGAAGACCATCGGAATATAGTCTTTCAAGAGCGCCCCCGTTTTGTAGACAAACGGATCGGCATAGATTGCGTTTTGCGGATTGTCCAGATCGAGCTCCTTGATTTTTTTGTAGAGGGTGGAATGGGAAATTCCCAGCATATCGGCGGCCGGAACTTTTTTCCTCTCGTTGGCCTGGTAGCATTTGGCGATAATTACCGTTTCCCACTGATTCCATGTTTTACGCGGATCGAAAGTGTTGTTTTCGTCCAGGGGAACATTTTTCCCCAAATCAACCGGCTGGACATTGGTTGGACCTGTCACGAGGGCCAACGGGGAGGTTCCCTTTCTCAGTTCCTGCACAAATCGGTAATTTTGGGGAAGAGAAGAAAGAGTCAAAGCATCCCCCTCCCGCAGGGCGCAGGCGACTGAAATCAGGTTTTCCAGCTCCCGCACGTTGCCGGGCCAGTCGTACTGCAGGAGCGCCTGCAGGAAAGGAGCAGACGGTTTGATTTTTTCCTTGATCTTGTTTTCCTTCCTGAACTTTTCAACAAAGTGATCAACCAGCAGCGGAATATCTTCCTTTCGTTCGGTGAGCGGAGGGAGATTGACTTTGAGTTGACAGAGTCTGAAAAAAAGATCCTCCCTGAATTTTCCCTGTTTGATCATCTCCTCCAGCGGTTTGTGCGAGGCGCAGATGACCCGCACGTCCACCTTGATCGGTCTGGTGTCTCCAATCCGGTTGATTTCCCCTTCCTGCAGGACGCGCAATAGTTTGACCTGCAGGTTCATGTCCAGATCGCCGATTTCGTCCAAAAAAATGGTTCCGTTGTGCGCCTCTTCAAACAATCCTTTTTTGTCCCGCTGGGCGCCGGTAAAACTTCCCGCCTTGTAGCCGAACAGTTCCGACTCGATAAGGTTGGCCGGAATCGCCCCGCAGTTGATGGCGACAAACCGTTTGGCGGCGCGGGCCCCGTTGTTGTAATGCAGGGCCCGCGCGATCAGTTCTTTTCCGGTGCCGGAGGCCCCCAGAATGCAAATGGAGAGATTGGTTTCGGTCACCTTGTCCAACAGTTTGAAAATTTCCCGCATCGGTTTGGCTCGGGAAATAATCTGGTTGTAGGCGTATTTCGTAATATAGGCGCTGGTTTCCGCCTTGAGCTGTTCCTTGACGGTAGAAAGTTCTTCCTCTCGTTCAACCAGTTTAGTTTCCAGATTTTTTTTGGCTTCCTGATATCCACTGATCAGCTGGGCGTTGGCGAGCGCAATCCCCACCTGGTCGGCAAAAGCGATCAGGAGTTTTTGATTGATGGACTCAAAGGCGTTGATTTTATACCGGTTGTCCAGATAGAACACCCCCACCGCCTTGTTTTTGGACCGGATGGGAAGACAGAGAATTGATTTGAGGGAATGGATCACCACCGATTCCGATTCGCCAAACCGGTCATCCGAAATGGCATCCCCTACCAACACCGCGCTGCCCGTCTGCAAAGCCTGCCGGGCGACGTTCGTCGAGATTTTGGTCAACGCCTCGTCGGCGGACGTGTTGACCGCCGCTTTCACGGAGAATTCCCCATTTTCGTCCAAAAGGAGCACCAACCCCGATTCCGCGCCGGAGAGTTCCAGCGCGTAGTTCAAGACCATTTTCAGCAGATGCTCCGGATCATGCTCGGAATTGATCATCGTGTTGATTTTGAGGATTGCCTCCAGTTCGGACACCTCTTTGTTGGGGTCGGCCTTGGCTGTCTGTTTGACTGCTTCGACCGATGCCGGTGGTCGTACGGCAGACTGCGACAGCCTTTCCGACATCGATGGCTCCCGGCTTAATTGTTCCTCGAATTTTTTGAGTTCTTCCATTTGTTCTCCCTCCATGGCCAGATTTCTGGCCTTGTTGTAATATTCCTGGCACAGATCGAATTCCCCTTTTTTCAGATTCAACTTTGCTTTTTCCAGTGAAATGACAAATTCGTATATGTTTAAGTAACTGTTGGTTCTTATCAAAGCTCCCGCCTGATTCACCGATTCCTCTGCCCGCTTGATCTCGCCGGTCTCCCGATAAGTTTCGGACAGTGCCATATAAGCCTGAAAAAGATGCTGACGATTGTAGGAGCTTTTGTTCGCAATACCTTCCAGGGTGTTGATCGTATAAATCAGATGAGAATAGGCGTCATGGAAATTTTTTTCCTCGTGGTAAATGTTTCCGAGATTAAGAGCTAGAACCGCCGCCGTATTATAGTCTTCCAGTTTCCGGGCGATCGCTAAAGCCCTTTGGTAATAGTGGGCAGCCTGGGTAAAATTATGGCTCCCAAAATAAAGATTCCCCATCCCGTTGTAAGCTCGAAGGAGCAGATCGTAGGCCTCGATTTTTTTGGATGATTTAAGGCATTTTTCAAAACTCTCCAGCGCTTTTTTTTCCGTTTCTGTTTTCTGCGCTCCTGTGGATTTCAGGGCTGTGCGGTAAAAAATATCCCCGCGAGTATAATAGGCCCGCCCGATCAGGTAGTCATTTTCAACCAACTCAAACAGGTCGAGATCCTTTTCGTTTTGCCTTAAAGCCAGCTCATACTCTCCTTTAAGCAAAAAGGTGTCGGTCAGGCGATTATTGACTACTTTTCTTTTTTCATCAGGAGAAAATTCATTCTCCCATTTTTCGTGATTCTTGAGAAAAATATCCTCCGCTTTATCGATCTGCCCTTTCATCCTGTAAACGTTGGCAATATGATTTTCGAGGATCATCAACCTGACCGGACCGACAGATCCATTTTTTGCGTCCTCCAGGGTTGATTGAAACAGATTCAGAGCCTGATCATAGGCGTTCAGTTTGACATACAGGTCCCCCATTTTTTCGCAGATTTCAATTTTTTGATCCGCTGTTGTTGTCAAATCGGGGTGCTGCTCAAACTGTTCTTTTAAATGCGAATAGCGGTTGATGGCCTCCTTGTATTCCCCCCCTGTGATAAAACCTTCGGCCAGTTTAAGTTCGGTGTCAATCTGGGTATAGAGATCTTCCTTTTGAGCCCGCTCCCACCCCTCTTTCAAACAACTGACTGCCAGAGATGTTTTTTGTTGTTTCTGATAAAGATCGGCCAATTCTAAAAGAGCTGTCAGGGCCTGCTTGTTGTCAGTTCCATGTCCTACATGGGTGAGTCTTTGCTCAAGAGCTTCTCTTTTTGTTTCCAAACGGGAGGCGACTTTGTCATGCATGATTTCCTGAATGTTCCTTGGCAGGCCGAGCAGAACGGCATCTTTTAAAAGAAGGTTTTTGAAAAAATATCCTTCCCCATTCTGGATTCGTTCAATCAAATCCTCGCGGGTCAAAGTCAAAAGGGCCCCTTGAGGTTTTTCAATATGGGCTGTTTCCTTAAGCTCCGTGATGCCAAGGGGAGTGTTATAAACAGCCATCCATTCCAGGACCTTGCGTTCATTATCCGGCAACTCCAGATATTTTTTCTTTAACAGTTCAGCCAGTGTGGTAGGCACCTGCACCTTGTTGAAATCAATATGCAGATCCTCAAAACTACTGCTGGCCCATCGGCCGGAAGAATCCAGAATGAGATTATTTTCCAAAAGTGTTTTTAATATTTCCGTTACAAAAAGGGGATTTCCTTCCGTCCGGTCAAATATCTCCTTGACCAGCCTTTGGGGAGGATCGGTCAGGCCGGTAACGGCGGTCAGATATTCGGTTGTCTCATGCTCCGTGAAATTCTGCAGGGTCACCTTTTCACAATTGGACCAGCCGCTCGGGGCATTTTCAGTCGCCCAAACCACAAAAATTTTCTGCCCTGCCACTTTCTGCATCAGGAGGTTGATTTCGTCATGACGAGGGTTTGTTTCTTCATCAATAAAAAGAAGATACGGGGGAGCCTCCGGGGAAGTTTCACTGTATTGTTTCCAGCCAAAAACCGGAATGGCCTGCAGTTGGGAGTAATATTTGAATTCGGACAGGAGGCGGCTTTTTCCGGTTCCCTGTTTTCCCTCCACAATCAGCAGTTGCGGAACGGTTACCTGATCTTCCCTGAAAATCATTTCGAACAACCCCTTGAAAATTTCCGTTTCCCTCCGCCTGCCGATCACCCGCCCCTTGTCCAGCAGATAAGATCGGCGCGTATCCATCGTTTCAATGTCATATTTTTTATTGGCCAGAAAATTGATGTCCCGGATGGCAAAGGAGGCCTGCGCGTAGCGGTTGGAAGGTTTTTTTTCCAGCATTCGCAGAAGAATCCGGTCCCAGTAGGCGGGGATTTGGGGGTTCATTTCCGACGGCCGTTTGGGGGTTGTATTTTGCTGGAGCTGGAGAGTTTCGTTGAGGTTCCGGCTGGCGAAAGGATTATGCCGGGTGAACGCCTTATAAAGCAGAACCCCAAAGGAATAAATGTCGGTTCGCCCGTCCGGCTGGTTGCCAATGATAATTTCCGGCGCCATGTAGGCGGGAGTCCCCACCAATTTGCCGGTGTTTCCCAGACCGGCCAGACCGAAGTCGATAATCTTGGATTCCCGCTTTCCCTCTTTGTCCTGAACCAAAACATTTTGTGGCTTGATATCCAGATGGTAAATGCCGCGGCTGTGGAGATAGTTCAATGCCCTTAAAACCTGGACAGCCAACTGCTCGATTTCGTCGATCGGCAGTCCTTCAGTCGCCTTGAAAAAATCGGTGCCGTTGATGAACTCGGAGGTAAAGTAATATCTCGAAAAACTCTGATCAAAACCAAAATCAAGAATGCGCGCAATGCCGGGATGATTGAGCTCCGAGAGGAGGGAAAATTCGTTTTTAAAATTTTTGAGAGCGTCTTCTTTCGAGACGTTGAGCTGGATCGTTTTCAAAAACTTGAGCGCCTTCTGCCCCTCTTCATCCTCAACCAGCCACACCTCACCTGATAGCCCCGTTCCCAGTTCTTTTACGGTCTTGTAGCGGTTATCTATTTTTTGGATCATTCACCCAACATTCAACCCCAACGGTCTGTATATTATAAAGGAAGAAGTAGAAAAAGTGTATATAAAATAGAAAAAATTATCATTATTTTCTCTCTTCGAACTCTTAACCGTCCGATTTTCGGACGGTTTAACGTTGTCATTTTCAGGAAGACATTCATAAGTACTTGTAAATTAAAAAGATTTTTTTTTTGAACTTTGGCATCGATCTTGCTCTCGGAGATTTTCGTGGTTCGCAGTAAATGGCTTTAGTGAAAGGGGTGAGCAGAATCTGGCTTTGCCAGTTCTGCGAGGGGGAAAACATTCCCCCTTCGATGCCCGACGCTAGCCCCTATGATGACTCAATGCGTCACATTATTTTATTGAGATGTTAGCAACTTTTATGGAAGACAAGCGATAAAGAGGGGACAAAGGAGATTAATTATGTTTTCAAAAACTATCACACGGTCATCGAGTCAACGAGTCAAAGTGTGGGAGTGTCGTATCAAGAGGCTCGTTCTGTTTTTCTTGATTGCAGCGCTGGCGTCCTGCGGCGGCGGTTCCACCAAATATGCCGGCTTTGACATGGAAATGCCTTCCGCTCTGGATGAACTAAACAGTGATTACGTTCGTGTCGCCGGTTCGGTTTGGACGATCGATGCCGATGGAAATCCGGTGGAAGAAATTTCCCCCGAAAGAGATGCACTTCTGACCATTCGCGGTCAATATGCCCTGCCGGTCAAGAACGTCAAGAAAGGGGACGAATACGAATATCGTTTGAGCGTTTATTATCAGGCGGATGCCTATGCGGCCCCTGCAATTCTAGGCGTAGAAATAGCCGAGCCTGATCTGGCCGCCTGCCCCGAACTATCTTTATCTCCCGATAATTCTCTTTCGACCGATGAAGAGGGGAGCCAATGGTTGTTGCTTTGCGAGGCCACTCTTACCGGCACCTACGATCCCAAAGTGGCCATCGATGTAGCGGAGGCCGATATCGTTTGCGACGACGTGGATGCCGATGGGGATGGTTCGTCCAACTTAACCGAACTTTCTTTGACCTACGATCCCTACAATGGAGATTACGACGGTGATTGTGTGGCCGATGGGACCGATGCGTTCCCCACCAATCCAACCGAATGGTTGGATACCGATAGTGATGGACTGGGGGACAATACCGATGACGATAAAGATGCTGATGGTTTGGATAATAATGACGAGGAAACAGCTGGCACCGATCCTCTTGATTCGGACAGTGATGACGATACGATTGTCGATGGTTCGGACAATTGTCCCTTGGATGGATCTTCGGGCGATCAGACCGATTCGGACGATGATGGCGAGGGGGATTTGTGTGACGACGATGCGGACAATGATGGCCTGACTGATTCAACCGAAGCTGAACTGGGGACCGATCCGGCCGACAGCGATACGGACGACGATAATGTTGGAGATGAAACGGAAGTCAATCAAGGCTCCAATCCTCTCGATTCCAATACAGATGACGATCAAGATAACGACGGCGACGATGCGTTTCCGACTGATGCCACGGAGTGGGACGATACCGATAGCGACGGTGTGGGAAACAACGCCGACTTGTGCGACAACACAAGCGATCCGGAGAACACCGATACCGATGGCGATTCCACCGGCAATATCTGTGATGATGATGATGACAATGACGGGGTGAGCGATGAACTGGAATCGTCTTTGGGCTCAAATACTCTGGATACCGATTCTGATGACGACGGTTTGGAGGATTGGTTTGGTGAAACGATGGAAGCGGGTCAAGACCCCTGTTTAATGGATCCCGATACGTCGTCGACAACAGACGATGACGGAGATGGGTTTACGACCACGTGCGATCTTTCGGATGACCCGACCGATCCGAGCGCGGATGAGGTAAACTATCTGGCTATTTTTGTTGATTCGGCCAATGGGAGTGATGAGAACGACGGTTCAATCACTTCTCCCGTTCAGACGCTGGACAAAGGGGGAGAACTGGCTTCAACCTCAACCCCCATCAAGCCGGTATATGTCACCGGCGATTTTGACCTGACGGAAACATTCACCCTTCCCGACGGAGTTCTCTTTTATGGTGGTTTTGGCTCCACCTTCAGTGGACGCGATCCTCTCAATAATCCGTCAGTTCTTTCTTCCTCGACCGAATCGAGTCTGGTTGAAATTATTTCAACCGATCAGACTACCGGACTGGATGGTTTTGCTGTCACGAATTCTTATTCATCCGGCACCACTACAATCGCGGTATGGATTGAATCAGCGGTCGCTTCCTTGAAGAATAACCAGATCACGTCGACCAATTCCTACCACGCGACGGGGATTTTTTCTGAAAATTCCCAAGTGACCGTTGATAACAACACGATCGCGGTTTCAGGAGGTTCGAACAAAGGGTATGGCCTGAAGGTGAACGAAACCACAGGATCGATTACGGATAACGACATATCTGTAGATGATTTTGAGGCGGAGAGAACGGCAGTTTATTGTTCCAACGCTGGTGATTCGGATATCACGCTAACCGGAAACACCTTTGATGTCTGGGTCGGAACGGCGATTGCTGATACAACAGCTATTTATTTACGGGATTGCAATCCGGATGGGGATCAATCTCATCATTTGGTTCCCATGGATGATCCGTCAACCTGGGATGGTTTTGAGGCGGATGCGACCAATATTTTGGATGGATTGATATAAATGAAAGGAGACCACACATGAAACCTCTGAAATTATTTTTGGCCTTAACGTTTGTATTGAGCGCCTGCGGCGGTGGAGGAGGGGGGCGCGATGATTCCCTTTTATCCTCAAGTCTTGCCGAAGAAGCTTATACTTTCCTGACCAATGGCGATATTGAGGGAGCGCGGATGCGTTATGATGAAGCCCTATTGGCCGACTCAGACAATACCACAGCAGCTTTTGGCGCGGCATTTACGCGGATTATACTATTGTCAACTAGCGATCCTTCTCAGAATATCCTGAAAGGCCTTGGCCAACCTTCTTTCTCGATAACAAACCTGGCGGGTCCCGACAGCTATTTGGCCGCATTAGACGGGATCAACGAATCGAGCGTATTACTCGATGGCTATGATGGGCCATTTTTTGGAAAAATACAGACATTTGAATACGAAAACGAAAATTACATCATCGACGGATCGATACATATCTGCCGCGGTTCAGGTGTTACTATGGAATACCGCGATGCGGCCAATTCTCTTCATTTTAGAGTGAATATTAATTTATCTATCGAAGAGGAGCAGGAGGGAGTTGTGATCGGCAGTTTTAATGTGCAAGCCGGCGACTCATTTGATATAACGTATTCAATCGACCTCCCATCGTGCGGTGACGATCTTGTTTGGTTTGAGAATGTCGAAACACCAGGAAAAAATTACTACCTTTACAACGACGCGCCGGGAACCATTATCTTCAGCCAGCTTGGTAATGCGGAAGGGGAGGCGTTTGAAGTCAACCTGGAAGGGGTGACGCTCGGGCGTCGGGAACAGTTGGTATTGAACGGTACTCTGAGCGATACCGTTACCGACACGCTCCCCGTAAAATCGGATTATTTTCCCTTCTACGATTTGTTCGATCGAACCTTGGGCTTTTTACTCAGCCGGGTATCCGATGACCTCAACGTGGCAGACTTTCAGTCCTACGTTGTCGGCTATCAATCGTTGTTGAGTGACATCACTGATCTGCTTGACCAGGCCGATCAGGATAATGATTTTCAATTCATTATCCCTCAGGGACTCTATTTTGGAGTGGAGGACATTCCGGTTAATCGGGTTGATCTGAAAATGTTGCGGGCTGGTTTTGATTTTGCAATGGCCGGCATTTATTTTGCCGATTCGTGGGAATATCCGATTGATATTGGAAGTCTCTATGATGAAAACGGAGTCCGTACGGTAAGCCAGGAAGAATTGGTGGCCCAGTTAAACGAATTTTTTACCTTGAAAGGTGATCACCATATAGATGAGGCCCAAGTGGAGGTATCCACAGGGGTGCAGAATCTTCTGGATGCCTATGACGTGATGGATCAAGTGACTGTTGACGGTATTTTTGAGGCCGATGATGAAGCAAATGAAGGGTATGCCGAACTGTTTGACGTGGCCACCCAAATTCAGAGTTCTCTCAGTGCGGAAACTGTGCTGACCTATTTCAATCCGGCAATTACCATCAATCTGGAAAGATTTTTCACCAATCCCCCTGATGCCAGCGAGGTGGATTATGATCCCTTTGTTCTTGAGGATGACAAAATCAAACCGGTGGAGGCTTTTTTCCAGCAAATGCTTGATGGGGTGATTGATGTGAGCTGGAGCACGAATTACCAGGACACCTTTTCGGCTATTCGGGGGACATTCAAGGAAACGGTCTTTGATGAATTCACCACTTTTTTTGTAGCCGGGAGTCTGGTGACGAGCTTTGGGGAGGGGAATCTGCCATGAAAATTTTTGTTTTTCTGATTTTTGCTTTGGTAGCGGGTTTTGTCAATCCGACAGAAGCCATGGTAGAGGAGGAAGTGCAGTTTGTTCAGGCCGCTTATACCAGCTTAAGTCAGCTTGATACTTCTTTGAATGAAATCCCACCGCAAACTATTTTCACAATCCTCAACCTGTTTGACTATGACATTTTTTTCGACAAGATCGTGCAGGATATTCGTGACAAACTGCACTCTGCCGAATTTGAAGATATCAAGACTACTTTCCGGTCTCTTTTTGCCAAACACATCGCAAAAAAAGGGGTCAGATTCTCTGACAAGCGGCTAGATCATATTCGTTTTGTTCTCACAAAAAAAGATCCAGGAGAATCAGTTGTCACTTTGAAGGGTAAAACAGGTCAAACCGATGTTGCGATTGAATTTATGATCAAAAAAGAAGGGAACTTTTGGAAAATAAAGGACATTTCCGTGAATGGCGCGAACTTGAGTAGACAATATCGGGGTCAGTTCAACAGGATTTTCAGACAGGAAGGATTTACCGGCCTGATCAGCCGGATGGAAAAGAAAATGGCGAGTCTTTAAGAAAACACTTTATGAAAAGAGAGGAGATAAACATGTTTTCAAAATCTAGCACACGGTCAACTGTTTTCATTTTCTTTCTTATTCTTGTTTCCTGTTCCGGCGGCTCTGATTCCACATCAATCAGCGGCAAGAACCTGTCGCTGACCGTTTCCGGTTCCCGTTCTTTTAATCCCGACATCGAGCATGGAGCGATTGATTATTACCAGGTGACTATATCAAACGAGGATCTGGAAGATCCGATTGTGGAGCGATTCGCCGGCGATGCCACGTCTGCCAAGATACTGAATATTCCGTTTGGAGATAATTATGTGATTCTGGTGGAAGCCTTTAATCTGAACGGCCTTGTAATCAGAAGGGGTCAAAAAGAAGGGATTCATATTTATCCGGGGAAAATAACTTCTGTTGATTTGGCGATGAACAGCGTTCCCATTTTCACCAATATCACTGACAAGAGTTTTGTTTCGGCCGACAGACTTCAGTTTGAGGTTTTTGCCGAGCCGGAGTCTTCCGTTGAAATCCTGGATATTACGAACACAGAAACACCGGAAAAAATAGTTGATGAAACCACGGGGAACGCCTTTGTGGACACGTCGGTCAATGTGGAAGGGGTTTATACCGTTGTTCCGCAGAAGATGGATCAAGGTCTTTATTCTTTTCAGGTCAGGGACAAGGAGACGGGGGAGGCCTCGACGTTGACGGTCACCCTGACCGGTTCAACCCTCCGCCCTGGGGTTCATCTGGTGTCCGGAGGACAAATCAAAAAACTGGGGGATGAGTTGGTGATGAAGTCAGTGGGAAGACCTTTTTTCAGACCGATGACAGACCGGAACAGGGAGAAGGGGGACTTGGGGCAGTCAACGTTAATTGATGTGATGAAAACGATTTATTGAGGAGGAAAGATTATGAGAAAAATATTTTTGACTGGATTGTTTGTTTTATTTTCTTTAACGGCCACAGTTCCGTTAACAACGTATGCCCAATCAACCGCCCCGAAGCGTTTTACTCTGGAGGCGGTTTTGGTGGACAACGGGGGGAACGTTCTTTATGATCTGCAGGAAACTGATTTAAGGATTTGGATTACAGACGGATCGGGGGAGACATTGTACGAGGAGACGCAACAGGTGATGGTATCGAGTGGAGCGATATCGGTGATGGTGGGGGACGGGGACAACCCGGACACCGGAGAGGCGACGGGGGGAGTCCCTTACGAGGTGATGACTCCTGATGGAGAAAAAAGACTCAATTTTCAGATTATGGGGGACAGCATTCCGCAGGAGGAGTTGGAGATGGGTTCTTCACCGTATGCCTATTATGCCCAATACGCTCTTGACCTGCCAACCGAC
>SBBF01000068.1 GCA_005240075.1 Nitrospira sp. | reverse complement strand
TCATTCGGCCTTGGGATACTTACCACCGGATGAGTTTGAACAGTCGATGCTGGAAAAAACAAAAACCGTCTGCAATCAGCAACTCAGCTCAACTGAAAACTCTCCAGTTGACGGGGCGCAGTCCAGGTCAACATTTCAAATGAGTTATGAATTAAAAAAAGAAAGGCTTTCAAGCCTCCTGTGGCAGCTCCATCAAGTCAAACGTTAAAAATATTTTAATCCTAAAATTTACCTAAAATTTACCTTGAATTTTAGGTAATAGAGTGATGGGGGGTCCGGCAAAGAATGAAGGAATTTAAAATCAATTTCCATTTTTTATCTCCTGGCCTATAATTGATGAGATGAAACAGAAAACAAAAAACAGATCCAAAAAAATCACCCGAAAAAGGGGAAAAGTGATCACCTTGACTCCTCAAATGACCCGCAATATTCTGGCGGTCATTCGTTCGGCCGATTTTGTGAATCAGGTCCGATCTCACCTTTGAACATAATGAAAACCGTTCATCCCTATTTCCTGATCCTTGGCAAACTGACTCGACAGGGGGTCCGTTATGGTGTGGTGGGGCAAATGGGAGCCTCTTTCTATGGTTCTGATCAGACAACTTATGACTTGGATCTATTCGTTGAACCTCTGGAAAAAAATGTTTCCCAATTAAGAAAATTGCTCAAAAAAGAAGGATTGGCAGAAATCGCTGTGAGTCGGGGGCAAATTATAAAACCGGCTCCCACAAGCCGGGAAATCATCGATGGACAAATCACGTTGATGTATGCCGACGCCTATGGCTTGACCATTGACGTCTTGACAGCTGTCAGCGGTATTGATTTTAAAAAACTCTGGAAAAGAAAAAAAATTTTTAAACTGGGAGGCCAAAACATTCATGTGGCCTCCCTGAAGGACATCATTCATTCCAAAAGTTGCGCCAATCGCCCGAACGATCGCCTTCATCTGCCCCGACTCAAGGCGTTGATGAAAAAAAAATTATAAAAACGAGTCGAAAAAAAATAGCCCTCTTTGGAGGCTCATTCAACCCCCCTCACAAGGCTCATCTGCAAGTGCTGGAATGGTTGAAAAAACAAAACCGGTTTGATGAAATCTGGATCTTGCCCGCTTTTTCTCATCCGTTTGAAAAGGATTTGATTCCGTTTGAACATCGAAAAAAGATGTGCGAATTATTGATCCAAACAATTGGACCTCCGGTGTCCCTTTGTTTGATTGAACAAGAATTAAAAAAGAACCCCTCCTATACCATCGACACAATCCGGGCGCTTAAAAAAAAATATCCCCATGCTGATTGGACTTTCGTTCTGGGAAGCGATTGTCGTCAAGAATTGGACACATGGAAAGAGGCACCCCGATTAAAAAAGGAGATCTCTTTTCTGTTCATCCCCCGCCCTGGATATGAGCCTTCCCCTTTTTTTGACATATCCAGCAGTGCCATCCGCCGCTTGATCGGTGAAAAAAAAGATTGTAGTCAGCATGTAGAACCGCTTGTCTGGGAATACATCTGCGAAAACAAATTGTATGAAGAGTGACTCCATCAAAAAAATCTGCGTTATTTATAAGCGATCGGTCTATCAAAAATACATCGTCAGAAAACGAAACCCCCATCTCGTACGGCTGTATAAAACGGGGCACCCGTTAACCCAACGCTTCCGCTCAGCCCATGCCTCCCATACAGAGGCTCTCCGCAAAATCCTCGATGCAATCCGGGCAACGAACATTCCTTTCAGGGCGGAAAAGCGCCAGCATATCGGCAAACTCGATTCCTATGATCTCATCATTACGGTCGGCGGAGATGGAACTTTCCTGAGGACCTCTCATTACGTGCAAAATCAACTGATGTGGGGAGTCAATTCAGCGCCTAAGGCTAGCGTCGGGGCTCTCCTTTCCACCACAGGAGAAGATTTTCTGGACAAACTGAAAAGGGTGATCAAAGGACAATTCCGCACGGTGAATTTGAACCGCCTGCAAGTTGCCATCAATGGGAAACCGGTCGACTCCCCCGCTTTAAACGATGTTCTCTTCACCCATCGAAGTCCAGCCGGAATTGCCCGCTACACGTTGAAGATTGGCAAGCAAAAAGAGGAACAACGTTCTTCCGGAATCTGGATTTCCACCGCTGCCGGTTCAACGGCCGCCATTCGCGCGGCGGGAGGAAAAAAGATGCCTCTGACTTCCCCCAAAATTCAATATCTGATCCGGGAACCTTATTCCGGTTTCAGGGATTCTTACAAATTGGTAAAAGGACAACTTCCCAAAAACCAGAAAATTGAAATTCAAAACCTAACCCTCCATGCAGACCTTTTTATCGATGGACTGCATACCCTTCATCCTCTCCGCTTTGGCGATCGGATTCTGATCCAAAATTCCCCTTCCGAACTTAAAGTCATTTTCTTCTCAAAATGATAAAAGCGTCAAAAAATTCCTTAAAATGATGATAGCCCCCTCACCTGTTTTTAAAAAAATTAAATAATTTCAACCCAAAATATCCTTCTTGCTGAATGAAATTTGGCACGTATTTTGCTTCACTCTATATTTGACCCCAGAGTATACCGCTATGAAAAAAATACGTCTTGCCATTCAGATCGTCTTTCTTGTTTGTTTGATCATCTCCCCTCTTTTTTCATTGGGGTATCAGCAGGGGACTCCGATTCTTCAATCGGTCGGCTCCTGTTCCGGCGTTTCAACCATAGGAGGATCGCTCTCCAGTGATGAATCGGGGGAAGAATCAACAGGAAGTTTTATTACCGGGGAACCGGTCGATATTCCGGCGCCGGTTGCCAAGGGAATTGACGGGGTTGATCCGACTTCGGTGGTGTTTGAAGCGGCAGGTTCCGGGAGTCTGACAAAGCCGTCGGGGCGTGTGTTGGCTCAAACAGGCAACTCCCTTGGAACCCTTTCGGGAGCGACATTGGGAGGAGGGAGTGAAACGGTTGTTCTTTATTTTGATGGGGCTGAAGCAGACCGAACAACAGCTTCAGGTGGGACTTTTTCTTTTGCCTTAAGTGAGATTGACGAACCTTACGCGTTGACCGTTGAAGCGAGTAATGGGGACAACTCATTCCCTGTGATCGTGACCATCAGTGAAGTCCACGATCAATTGGTGGCTAGCGTAAGCATTACTAATATCGCCAGCGGAACAAGCAGCTTCGACGGAGAAATCCAAGAAAGAGAAAGTGCCTTTGATGGCACCCTGATCGCCTTCAATGTGCGGGACAGTGCTGATACTCCGTTAATTGCTACGGTAACACTGGATGATCTTGAACCGCAGACTCTTGTCAGTGATATCGGGGTTGAGCTTGATTTTTTAACCTATGCAGATACAACCCTTTTTGGGGTTGATGCTGATAATCAAACCGGCCTTATCTATCGCATATTAGCGGATGGAACAACCTTTGATGATAGTGGTAATCTTACTAGACCTCCCAATCGAAATTTTTGCATTTCACCCGATCTTGAGTGGATGGCCTCAAACATTGACACCGTTCAGGGGGCAAACCCCCAGATGGTCATTGTTCTTGATAGTTTAGTGGACCCTGGAATCTCGATCACCGTCCCGACGTCAGCTCCCGAGCCAAACACCGTCACCAACCTCATATGCGACTGGGTTGATAATACATCGATGATTGTGTCCAAACAGTACCAGGACCAGACGTATACGATCCAGTTCTACGATCTGGCCAACGTCATTAACGGTTCAGCAACCAATGTAACCCCCGAGGAGCTTGTTCAACCATCTCCAAACTTCATTGGCTCACTGGACGCGGACCCGGCCTTTGAGGACCGTCTTGTTTGTCAGAGGGGGCCATCCATCTCGGATGTCCAGGTTTGGCGGGCTGATCCGATCGATGGAATTATTGAAATATTTGACGATCCGGTCATGGTGGGTCCCCCACGTTATAACGCTAACGGTTCCGGGGTTATCTTTGAGTTGAATACAGACGGCAATACGACTGACACCGCCAACAACGCGATTGTTTTTGTCAATTCAGACACCCTGGAAGCCACCTATCTCGCCAAAGGAGTGAGACCAACCCCCTCCCCTACTGACAAAAATATCATCGTCTATCTGGCTCCTGTAAACGACACTCTTCAAATCAGCATCTTGAACCTGGATCATTTCAATCTCTGATGAAGTATCTTGAGATATTTTCATCTTGTCATCAGTCAGAATTTTGAGGTTAATCCGGAATCATGACCTCCTCTATCCGCAAGCCGGCTGTCGCCGGTTCTTTTTATCCAGCTAACCCTGAACAATTGAAAGATCAGCTCGCCTCTTTTATCCGTCCCGTTCAAAAGAAAATTCGAGCCAGAGGAATTATGGTTCCTCATGCCGGTTACGTTTACTCAGGAAAGGTTGCAGGCCAGGTTTATTCGCAGATTGATATCCCCGACCGAATCATCATCCTCTCTCCCAACCATACAGGCCTGGGGGCTCCCTTTTCCATCAATAGGCAAGGGCATTGGCAGACCCCGATGGGTAACGTCAAAATAGATCAGGAATTGGCAGCTCAGCTGATGAGCCGATTTTCACTGCTGGAAGAAGATCCGCTGGCCCACGCGCGGGAGCACTCGTTGGAGGTCCAGCTCCCTTTTATTCAATATCTCAAAAAAGATTTTACGTTTGTTCCGATGACTCTTTCTCACGTCAGCATCGATGAGTGCTTAAACCTGGGAGAAGCCATCGCGGATGCAATCGAATCCGAAAAAAAACAGATTCTCTTGATCGCCTCCTCCGACATGAATCATTATGAAGAACACCACTATACTTTGAGAGTGGATCAACTGGCGATTGACGAAATTTTAAAGAGAGATCCAGTTAGCCTGTATCACACCGTTCACAAAAAAAATATTTCCATGTGCGGAATCATTCCCACAACGGTCATGCTGGCGGCTGTTAACCAGTTGGGGGCTCAAAAAGCCCGACTGGTGGACCACAAAACATCCGGCGATGTTTCAGGAGATTACGATCGTGTTGTCGGCTATGCTGGAATCATTATTGAATAATTTTTTTTAATGCTTCGCTGCTTTTTTTGAGCTTTCCGCCTGTTTGGCTTCAACCGAAGGAAGAAACCCCATTTTTCTTTTGATCGATTCTTCGATTTGTTGAGAAATGCTTGAGTTTTCTTTAAGAAATTGTTTGGCGTTTTCCCGCCCCTGACCGATTCGTTCTTCCCCAAAAGTGTACCAGGCACCGGTCTTTTCAATAATCCCCTGATCGGCCCCCAGATCAACCAGATCCCCTTCGCGGGAAATCCCTTCCTGGTACATCATATCAAATTCCACTTCCCTAAAGGGAGGGGCCATTTTGTTTTTGACCACCTTGACGCGGGTTCGATTGCCAACAATCTGCTCTCCCTGCTTCAAAGCCCCAATTCTTCTGATATCCAGACGAACGGATGAATAAAATTTCAGCGCGTTCCCTCCGGTGGTGGTTTCCGGATTGCCAAACATGACCCCGATTTTCATCCGGATCTGGTTGATGAAGATCAGAAGAGTTTTTGATTTGGAGACTGTACCGGTCAGCTTCCTCAACGCCTGACTCATCAAGCGCGCTTGCGCCCCCATCTGGGCATCCCCCATCTCCCCCTCAATTTCAGCCCGCGGAACAAGAGCGGCCACTGAATCAACCACAATCACATCAACGGCATTGGATCGAACCAGTGTTTCGGCAATCTCCAAAGCCTGCTCCCCATTATCCGGCTGGGAAATCAGCAGATCTTCCGTTTTGACCCCAAGCTTTTTGGCATACGTCACATCCAGCGCATGTTCCGCATCCACAAAAGCGCAAATCCCCCCTTTTTTCTGGGCCTGCGCCACCACATGAAGGGTGAGCGTTGTTTTGCCGGACGATTCCGGTCCGAAAATTTCCACAATTCTCCCCCGCGGAAGACCCCCAATCCCCAACGCCATATCGAGCGCCAGGGAACCGGTTGGGATGGTTTCAATCGCCGCATTTTTTAAAATTTCCCCCTCCCCCAGCCGCATGATTGAACCTTTGCCAAACTGTTTTTCAATCGAGGCCACAGCCAATGAGATGGCCTTGTTTTTGTCTGATATAATTTGTGTCGATTCCATAAATAATTTCCTCCTTATCTATAATAATATTTTACTTTCCAATTAAAACTCCATGATCACCCTATAAACCGATTCCTCTTTTGTCAATGTCGATTGATAAAATGAGGAGATTCAGTCAGGGGATTGATCAAACGTATTTCCTGAGAGTCCACTAATCTGGCAAAATCCCGCTCATTAAGGGATACCAAGGCATGGACTTTCTGTTTAAGTGCCGCCTGAAGGTGCAGGCTATCGTAAATAACTCCTCCCCTTAAAGATCGGCCAATAATTCTATCCAAGGCCAGGAGATAATCCGAATGATCCAGTGCAATCGGTGTGCAGTATTCAAGAACCCATTCCTTAATCATTTTTTGTGCAATCAGCGGGGTCACAGAAGGGGTATGCGGCATGCGGGTCAGATTGGCATAAAATTCAGCGAGGGTATGCGTCGAGATAAAACCTTTGATCACTCGATTCGCAACCAGGGAGAGCCAGGGAGAGGATTGAACAAAATGAATATGCTGGGTGGTCATACCAGCAATCAGGACTGAGGTATCAAAAAATATTTTTTTCACGATTTTTTCCCCCCAATTTTTTGATCCCTTTCATCACGTTCTTTTTTGATCATGTCCACAATATCAAAATCAAGCTTGGGTCCCTTGCCACAAAGCACCAGAACCCCCTCCTTCCATTCAAGTTGCGGTTCCTCCTCAACCACTTTGAAAACAAGCGTTCTTGAATCTTCACAGGCTACCTGCAGAGTGGTCCCCGGCCTTAACCCGAGAGTTTCCCTGACTTCCTGAGGAATCACCACCCGTCCAAACTTATCGACTGTCATTGTTAATTGCCTTTCTTCTTTAAGGGCTAAATTCATCATCCTCATCTTGCCATTAATTTATGGCAATTGTCAATGGCAATTTTTAATGGCAATAAAAATTCGGGAGGGGGGTTCTTTAAAATAGTATGATATTATTAAAACAATGCCTGATTCGACGCATCCCAAATTGGCGCTGGTTCTTTCTGGTGGGGGAGCCCGCGGCGCCTACGAGGCGGGGATTGTTCATTACATCCGAACCATGCTTCCTTACGGAAGCCGCAACCGGCACTTTGACATTCATTGCGGTACCTCCGTTGGCGCCATCAACACCTCTTTCATGGCCGCAACTGCGGATAACCTGGATTTGCAAGGAAAAGACATCCGGAGGCTTTGGGAAACGGTCCGGGAGGAAAATATTTTCCGCCGCGACCAGATTGCTTTTTGGAAATTTTTGTCAAAAACCTCCACCGGCGCTTTACGCGGCCTCATTCGGGGGCCGCTCAAAACTGTCCGGCATTTTAACGGCTTTTTGGACACCTCCCCTTTTCTCCCCTTTATCCAAAAGGTCATCCCTTGGAAGGGAATTTCCCAGAATATTCGCAAAGGGCTTGTGCAAGCGGTCTCGCTGGTCGCTACCAATGTCTTTACCGGCCGAACCGAATTGTTTGTCGAAAAATATCCAACGGTGGAATACAGTGGCGATTATATTTTTCACCACACCCCCATTGAACCTCTTCATGCCATGGCTTCTGCCGCCATTCCGATTGTTTTTCCCACCATCCTCATCAACGGAATTGCCTACACCGACGGCGGCCTGCGTCTCAATACTCCCATGTCTCCGGCCATCCAGTTGGGAGCGGATTCCATTTTAGTCGTCGGCCTTCATCATCGCGCCAAACCGGGGGAGACAATTCCTTTTCATGGCGAGAAGGGAAAATTTCCCTCGTTGGGACAGGTGATGGGGCGTGTGATGAATTCGGTTTTTCTCGATCGGATCCAGTACGATATGGAACAGCTCGACCGGATCAACAAAATCATCGACTGGGGGGAAATGCTCTACGGAGAAGATTTTTTGGAAGATCTCAATCGGATGATCCGTAAAAAAAGAATTTCAGGCGATATTGCCAACCGGGGATTAAAAAGGCTTAAAGTCCTCCGTATCCGCCCCTCTCAGGACATTGCGGAGATTTTCAGTGACTGTTATCGGCGGGGGAAAGACAAACACTTCAGCTCCTTTGAAAAATTTTTGGTCCGAATTCTGGATGTTGATCCGACCGGTGGGGTTGATTTTTTGTCCTATCTTGTCTTCATGCCAGAGTATCTCAAAAAACTGATTGAACTGGGATTTGAAGACGCCCGGAGCCACCATGCTGACCTCAAAGAATTTCTGGCGTTATCATAAAACTCCGGCTATTAACGTTCCCCATGCCAAAATCCAAAAACCTTCTTTTTATCCTTTCAACGTTTGTACTGGGGCTCCAATGGATCATCATCAAAAACGGCGGTTTTCACCTTGCATCCCCATGGAACGCCATTCTGCCCGGGATCGCCATCTTTGCGGCCGCCTTTATTCTCTCCTGGGGAGCGGAGCTGGCCCAGTTTGAAATCCCCCAATCTCTGGCGATTGCCTTTGTCGCCTTAATGGCCGTGCTTCCTGAATATGCGGTCGATATGTACTTTGCCTGGGAGGCGGGAAAAAATCCCGACTACATCCATTTTGCCACTGCCAATATGACCGGGGCCAACCGCCTCTTGATCGGCGTCGGATGGGCCGCCGTGGTCTTTGCCTATTTTTTTAAAACCGGCAAGGGGGAGATTAAACTGGAAAGGGAGCACCGGATTGAAATTTTTGCCCTCACGCTGGCGACTCTTTATTCATTCATCATTCCCTTCAAAAAAAATCTTTCCTGGACCGATTCCCTCTTTTTTCTGGCCCTCTTTGCCTGGTACATGTTTCAGGCGACCCGCGCTCATCAACAGGAACCAGAAGTGGAGGGACCGATTGTGGAAATCGCCCGTTGGCGGCGGCGACCGCGTCTCATCATCACCATCCTCTTTTTTCTCTTCTCCGGGTACACCATTTTTATTTCCGCGGAACCCTTTGCCGAAGGGCTCCTGGAGACCGGTCGACATGTGGGGATTGAAGAATTTATTCTGGTCCAGTGGCTGGCCCCTCTGGCCAGTGAATCGCCCGAATTCATTGTGGCGATCCTCTTTGCCTTGAGAGCCCATGCCTCGGCCAGCATTGGAATGCTTGTCTCTTCCAAAGTAAACCAGTGGACCCTGCTGATCGGCATGTTGCCACTGGTCTACAATATTTCGGCCGGCCACTGGAATCCGATGCCAATGGATGCCCGACAATCGGAGGAAATCTTTTTAACAGCCGCCCAGTCGTTGTTTGCGATCGTCATGATCGCCAATCTCCGCTTTTCCATCACGGAGGCGCTGATGCTGTTTGTTCTTTTTGGCACCCAGCTCTTTTTCACCTCCACAGAAGCCCGCACTATTTATGCCGTGGTTTATGTAGCTCTGGCGGTCGGGTGGTTTTTGATCATCAAAGACAATGCAAAAGGCTTCCAGCTGATGCTCCGCGATGGGGTGAGGAATCCGAAGAATTTTTGATTGATTCTGCCGATGCGCTATGCCGCTTTTTTGAATTTCCATTCACATTCGTCATTGAGCATGGCGGCAATTTCAATCAGGCGGGAGAGTTCCTTGTTGTTAAAAATTACACCTCCAACACCACCGGGATAACCACCGGCTTTCGTTCCAGTTCTTTTTTAAAAAAACGTCTCAAGGACAAACGGACTTCCTCCTGTACATCCAGAAGTTCGGTCATTTCGTCCCAATTCAGCGCTGACAGCGACTCCATCAATTTCTTCTTGGCCGCTTCCAACAACCCCGGCTTTTCTTTTTCATCAATAAAACCGCGTGACGTCAAATCGGGACCTCTCACAATTTCCCCGTTCACCCGGTCAATCATCAAAACACAAATCACAATTCCGGTATCGGCCAGCGCCCTTCGATCCCGGATGACCAGATCGCTCACATCCCCCACGCCGCGGCCATCCACAAAAACACGTCCGGTGGGAACGATATCTCCCCGAGTTGCTTGACCCTGATTAAAAAGAAGGGATTGTCCATTTTCAATAATCAAAACATTTTCCTTCTTCACGCCGCAACTCTGAGCCAGCTCCCCATGGACCACAAAATGGCGGTAAGTTCCATGAATGGGAACAAAGTAACGGGGTTTCAACCGATGAATGGCCTCTTTCAATTCTTCCTGATGGGCATGCCCGGAGGTGTGAATTTCGTGGACCGATTCGTAAAGAACTCGGGCACCGTTGCGGTAGAGATGATTGATAACATCAAAAATATTCCGTTCATTGCCCGGAATCACTTTTGAGGAGAACAGAACCAGATCCCCCTCCTGGATTTGAAACGGCTTGAACTGGTTAAACGCAATGCGCGTCAACGCGGAGCGCTCCTCCCCCTGACTGCCGGTCAACAAAACCATCACTTTTTCCGGTTTCAGCAACCGCGTTTCTTCAATATCCAAAACCTGAACGCCATCAAGGGAAAGCCTCCCCAACTCTCGCGCCAAAGCGGTATTTTCGTGCATACTCCGTCCGACAAAGGCCAGAACTCGCCCCAAGCTTTTGGCGACACCGGCTAACGCCTGGATCCGGTTGATGTTGGAGGCAAAGAGGGTCACCAAGATACGTCCTGGATGGGAGGCGCATATTTTTTTGATCCGTTTTTCAATTGCCCGTTCCGACAAAGTGGAACCGGGCTGATCGACATTGGTGGAGTCCGAAAAAAGAGCCATCACCCCTTTTTTGCCCACTTGAGAAAATTTCTTCAAATCGGTCACCGCTCCATCAATGCTGGTTGGGTCAATTTTCCAGTCGGTTAAGTGAACAATAAACCCCCCTTCCCCTTCCAACACCAGAGCGGAGGCATCGATGATGCTATGATTCACAAAAATCGTGTCGAGGGATAAAGAGCCGGTCTTGATGACTTCACCCGGTTTAAAAACATGGATCGGAGTGGAAAGCTTCACCGCGTATTCATCCAGTTTTTGACGAATGAGCCCTGCCGTAAAAGGGGAGGCAAAAACCGGAATGTCAAACTCCTGTAAGAGAAAGGGGCTGGCACCCACATGGTCTTCATGGCCATGCGTAAAGACGACACCGCGCAATTTTTTTCGAATGCTTTCAAGATACGTGAAATCAGGAATGATCAGATCCACCCCCAGCGATTCATCATCGGGAAACTGCGATCCGCAATCGACAATCACCGCCTCATTGGCCGATTCATAAACCATGCAATTCAGAGCCCCAATTTCTCCCACTCCCCCCAGGGGGGTCACCTTGGTGATTTTTTGAGCCATGAGTGGTTGTAACAAATCGTCAATTTAAGTCAAAAACTGATTGAACGGCATTTATCGCCTATGCTACAGTTTGTCCAAAGCAGGGGTTTATAGCCACATTCATGTCTCTTCGACAAATCAATGTTTGTGTATCTATTTTATTAAGCCTCCTCTTGGCAACTTCTCCTGTTTTTGCGATCGATTTTTCAGCGCATGGCTATTACCGGACCCGTCTGGAATACACTCACGATCTCGATTTGCAGCGGCCGAACACCGGCATTGTTCCCAACGATCCCGACAACGATTCCAACGACCGCTTTGGCACGCTGGCCTTTGGCCAGCAACGCTTCCGGATAAACCCCCACATCAAATTGAACGACCACATCTCCCTTCATGGCCAAATTGATTTTCTGGACAATCTTCTTTTCGGGCAGAGCGAAGTGGCAGGCTTGCAAATCTCCAATCCGGTCACCGGCACGCTGGCCCTTCCGGATGCCAATGGGCCGTTTGGAGTGATCGGTACAACGGGGGGGGATGTGTTGGGAGCGGGCGGGGGGAATGTGAATGTGAGAAGGGTATATGCGGATGTGTTGACGTCAGCCGGAAAATTCCGGATCGGTCGTCAGCCCTCGCACTGGGGCTTGGGGATCCTGACAAATGACGGTGAAGATTTTGACTCTGATTTCGGCGATTCGTTTGACCGGATTTTGTATCTGGCCGGCCTCGACCTCAAAAATGGAGATCGGATCAACTTTGGCCTCTCCTACGATTTTGCGTTTGAAGCCCAGAGAGACCCCTCCATCGGAGGGCTCGATCAGGGGGTCGATTCCAATTGGAATGATTCTCTTCAGGCGGGATTGATTCTTCTCTATCAATCAGAAAATTTTGAAATCGGGACATTTGGCGCTTTCCGTTTCAGGGATGGAGATGACGGGGCGACCACCACAACCGCCACGTTTATCGATACGGCCGACGCCGATGGAGACGGCGATGTTACCGAAGGGATTGAACTCCCTGCCGGCATTGATGGAGACACCAAGATTTACAGCGTTGATCTGTACGCCAAGTTTAATATTGCCCGAAATTACCGGTTGGCTTTTGAGGCGGTCTTTATTGGAGGAAAACTGGCGCCGGGAATCGCAATTGATGCGGTGATTCTGGATGATGCCGCCCAAGCGGGTCTTCAAAATCCCCTTCCCAATCCGATCACCCTCCCGTTAACAGGAACGCAAAACAATGTGGCCATCTTCATGGCCGCTCTGGAGGCGGATGCTTGGTGGAATTTTGGGGGGGAACTCCATTTGCAGGGGGGCTTTGCCGGCGGCGATTCCTCCCCTCTCTCGCAACGGATCACTCAACTCGGTTTCCGCCCTGACTATGATGTTGCTCTCATGATGTTTGATGTCCCGCTGGGGACTTCTCCCGCCATTCGGGTGGGAGGGATCACCGAACTGGGGCGGAAGCCGGTCTCTCCGAATTATATCAACAACGCCATTTACGCGGCTCTTCAGTACAAGCATGAATTCGACATTACGAGCGGCGTCCCCTGGGCTGACGACTTTAAAGTAGGAGCGAAGGTCATTACAGCCTGGGCTCCCTCGCGCAATTTAGACATCGATTTTGCTGAAATTACCGGAGTCGCGGGGCTTCCCCGAGTGGTGAATCAGAGCAAGTGGTACGGCTTTGAGGTTGATCTGTCTGTAGAAGCCACCTTTTTTGAATTTCTACACTGGTATACGGTGGCCGGCGTTCTTTTTCCCGGCGGCGTCTACGACATTAAAAATGACGACATCGCTTCCAACGCCGGCGGCATTATCAACGCCATCCTGTTTGACAACGCCAACATCGCCGTCGCCGCCAAAACCCAGTTTGTGTTTGAGTTTTAATAAGAGGGCCACCGTTGAAAGCCGGCCTGCTGAAAATGGCTGTCAAAGGAAAAAACAAGTTTGATCTTCTTTTTTTGCATCAGCGCAAAAGAAACGCAATCGGTGTAGCTCACTTTTTGATCAGCAAATTTTTCAAAGAGCCCGAGCGCTTTTCTTTCATCCTCTTCAGAGGGACGCAAAATTTCGAGAGCTTGCGAATCATAAATAATTTTTCCTTTTTCCGCTGAAAAAGAATACCCCGCCTGACGGGCCAAAAATGTCAGGACTTCGTCCAGCACGAAATTGCTGGTCAAACAGGATTGATTTTCCTTTTCCAGACGCTTCCAAGCTTTGGCCGCTTTTTCATGGTACTGATCTTTCTGGAGATAACGCCCCAAAAAAGGGCCTGTATCAATGTAGATCACTCCTTCTCTCCATACAAATAACGATCGTGGTTTTGGGAGCTGTCCATCGGCGCAGAACCCCGATAGACAGAGGTGTCAGAAAACAAGGGATCCCGCTTGGGGGATAAGGATGAGGAGCGAAGGAGGGTAGCCAAAGAACTCCGGATTAATTCACCCAGCGAAACCTTCTTTTTCCGTGCATACTCTAGGGCCTTTAACTTAAGGGCGACGGGCAACATGATGGTGGTTCGGTCCATGATGACTCCTTTGATGGCTCCATAATACCATAGCCATAACTTATGTCAAATTAAAAACTCTGCCACTGGATTAAAATATGGTAGAATTTTAAATCTTTTCAAGTTGGTCTTGGGCATTAAAATACAATAACCCTTAGCAAGGATAACCTATGCCCCTTGATATAGTTCACCCCCCATAAAAAATAAGCGCCCAACTGCCGGATTCTGGATCAGATTTCTCGCCAACTTGATTGATGCAGATGAAGTCATTCTGGCCAATGAAATGGATTCTGAATAATCAGCGTCGGTTTTTAAACGTCCTTTCATCTCAGGGTACTTTGAGCGAGTGGTAATTTAAGATTGAATATACCGCTTCATCTGGACATTTTCGTCTTCCATTTCCCGGTTGATCCATTCCAGGATGTCCCGCATTGTCACCATTCCCACCACTTTCTCTCCATCGACGATGGGGAGTCTTCGGCAACGGGTTTTTTCCATTTTTTGGAAAGCGCTCTGAACCGAATCGGACAGAGACACGGTAGCTACGGCTCGACTCATCACCTCCCCTAAAGTTGTTTTCTGGATATCAACTCCCTTCGCTGCCACGCGATTTAAAAGGTCCCTTTCAGTAAAAATTCCCAGAAGGTTGTCCTGATCCATCACCACGACACTTCCCACTTTGTTGGCTTCCATGGTTCGAGCCGCCTCAAAAATTGTTGAAGAGGGGGGAAGAGAAACGACCTTTTGACTGCGAACAAGATTTTTTAAGAGACTCATAAAACCTCCTTTAACTTCTTTAAATAATTCTGCCTCACCTGCCTTAAAAAAGGGAAGTAAATTCCCGATTTAAAATCAGGAAAAGTCCAATCAAAGGCCCGCCAATTCCCTTGAAAATAATCAAGGACCATGTCGGCATAAATTTCCGGGGTCATGGCAATTTTATGCCCTCCCCGCTTGGTGGAAGCGAGCATCACCTTGACCGCATCCATGTATCCTGGATCCAGATTGGCCATCCTTTTTCCTCCCACTCTCAAGAATGCCTCCTCCAACTGAACAGAATTTTCTTTAAAACGGCTTAAAAGCGCAGGTGATTCCAGTTTTTTTATGACGTAAAAAATCCTTTTCAAATTTTCCCCCATTTCCCGGCTGTAATAACCGGTCGCCTGAAACGGATACGATTCGGACGCCAGCTCAACGGCGCCGAAAGCATCGGTCACGATTGACTCAATTTCCTTTTCTTCAAGGGAGGGAGAATAAAGAACCCCTATAAAATATTGAACAAGATCCATACAAGCTTGCGTTCCTCAATAAGTGGAGTAAAATAAATTACTGACGCATGGAAATAGAAAAATCAATCACTAAACTGGATAGTTATGTGGGGCAAAAAGTGCAGGTGATCGCCTATGGAGCTTCATACGTAGGTACCCTGCAGAAAGTTGATTTGGATAACGGGATTTTGATTTTGACCGACGGGAAGGATAAAGCAACGATTGATCTCTCCCGCGTAGAATCTTTTGCCTCTCTTGAAGAAGTTACTTCTTCCTGACCCCCACGTTGGTCAGCTCGATCTGAGGGGGACGCAAAAAATCTTCGATTGTCTCCAGGAGACGCCGTTCCACTTTCCCGCTTGATTCCAATTTTCCGACAATGGTTTTGACTTTTGTGGAAACAAGGATTTTGGTTTGGGCCCCTTCCTCCATCAGATCGACCAGCAGTTGATAATACGCCCCATCGGAAGAACCATAATCCTTCGTTCCAAAAAGATCAAAATAGTGGGAGTCCACTTCCACCGCTCTCCAGCCGGCGGTAACACGCCCTTTGGACTCATCCACATTCTGCACCTCAAAGCCCTGCATCTCCATCGCTTTCTGGATCGATTCCAGCATTTCGGCCCTCACAGCCTGAAAATAAGCTTTTTTGGGGGTGGTGTAATAGTCTCTCCCGTAGACGATTTCTTTGGTGCAGGTTTGAGCCGAAAAGGAGAAAGAGATAAAAACCAGGCCGATCAAAATTAAAACCTTTCGCATATTTGTTATATTATCTTCTTCTTTTTCAAAAGGGTAGTCCAAAGTAAGACCGCCAGGACAATCCATATCAGGCTTACAAATTGGGCTGTTGAAAAGACTCCTTCCCACAAGGCCCCTCTCACTTTGTCCCCCCGGAAGATTTCCAGAATCAAACGGAGAATGGGATAAAAAATCAAATAAACCAGAAAAAGCTCCCCCTCGAATTTCTTCCGTTTTCTGAAGAAAAAGAGGAAGACAAAAATCAGAAGTTCGCCGGAAAACTCAAAAAGTTGTGTCGGGTAGAGGGGAGTTCCAACCGGAGCAATCCCATGTTCTACCTCCGGAAAAACAACAGACAGGGGAAAATCGGGAGGGGCCGGCCGGCCGTAGCAACAGCCGGCGGCAAAACAGCCCAGCCTTCCGATGGCATGGCCCAAGGCAATGGCTGGTGAAAAAACATCAGCCACGGAAAAAAAATGGATCCGTTTTTTTTTGCAATACCAGACGCTCACCAACAACGCCGCCATCAACCCTCCATAAAAAGTCAATCCCCCCTCCCATACCTTGAAAAAGAGGAGAGGATTCTCCCACCAGCGGTCCACCGAAACCAAAACATAAAAAAGACGGGAGCCGACAATGGCTGAGACCACCACGTAAAAAAAGAGGTCCATTATTTTTTGCGGATTCAAACCGGTTCGTGCCGATTCACGGCGGACCCACCAGAGGCCAGCCAGAAAACCAAGGGCCGCCATCAGGCCGTAGGTATGGATTGCCTTGTCACCTATCAGCGGAATCCAGGAAGGAAATTTAAAGAGAATGGGAAACATCGGTCACCGCCCCCTCTGAGGCCGATGAAACTAATCTGACATACTTGCCCAAAGTTCCTTGAAGAGCACGTACAGGGGCTTTCCATTTTTCAAGCCTGGCTTTGATCACCGTTTCGGGAACATTTAAATTAACAACATGTTTCACAGCATCGATGGTAATTTCATCCCCCTCTTCAATGACCGCAATTACCCCTCCGGCTTGAGCCTCCGGCGCAATATGCCCGACGACAAACCCATGCGTTCCGCCGGAAAAACGCCCATCCGTTATCAGGGCCACCTCTTTTCCCAATCCGATTCCCATCACCACAGCGGTCACTTTAAGCATTTCGCTCATACCAGGGCCCCCTCGGGGGCCTTCGTACCGAATCACAATCACATCCCCTTTTTTAATCAACCGGGCCTCCAGCGCTTTAATGGCGTCTTCCTCACAATCAAACACCTTTGCCTTTCCCGTAAATGAAACCCCCTCCTTGCCTGTTATCTTAGCGACCGCCCCTTCCCGTGCAATGTTTCCATAGAGAATTTGAATGTGTCCTGTTTTTTTGATCGGTTGTTTGATGGGAAAAATGATTTTTTGACCTTCTTTAAGGCCGGGAAGAGTCTTAAGATTTTCAGCGATTGTTTTTCCGGTACAGGTCAAACAATCGCCATGCAACAATCCTTCTTCAAGCAACAGTTTCAAAACAGCCGGCACCCCTCCCACATGACAGAGATCCTCCATCACATATTTTCCGGAAGGTTTCAGATCGGCAATAAAGGGAGTCTGATCGCTGATTCTTTGAAAATCATCGATCGTCAGTGTCAGATCGACCGACTTGGCCATGGCGATCAGATGAAGAACCGCATTGGTCGATCCCCCCAGCGCCATGACAAGGATCATGGCATTTTCAAACGCTTTCAACGTCATGATGTCGCGCGGCTTGATGTCTTCTTCCAGAAGATGTCGAAGAGCTGATCCCACCTGCAAACATTCTTCTCTCTTTTCTTTGGAAGTAGCCGGATAAGAAGAACTGTAAGGGAGGCTCATTCCGAGCGCTTCGATCGCGGAGGCCATCGTATTGGCGGTATACATCCCGCCGCAGGCCCCCGCTCCGGGACAGGCGTGTTGTAAAATACCGGTCAACTCTTTCTGATCGATTTTGCCCGCCACAAATTCCCCCAACCCTTCAAAGGCGGAAACAATATCCAAAACTTTGTCATGAAAATGCCCCGCACTGATCGTTCCGCCATAAACCATGATGCTCGGGCGATTCAATCGCCCCATGGCCATTACCGATCCCGGCATGTTTTTGTCGCACCCGACTACGGAAATATTGGCGTCATACCAATGGGCGCTCATCACCGTCTCGATGGAGTCGGCAATAATTTCCCGCGATTGAAGGGAATAATTCATTCCTTCCGTTCCCATTGAGATGCCATCGCTCACCCCAATGGTATGAAAAATTAATCCGTTCAGACCTTTTCTTTGGCATCCCTCTTTCACGATTTTGGCCAGATCGTTTAAATGCATGTTGCAGGTATTCCCCTCGTATCCGGTACTGGCAATTCCCACAAAAGGTTTTTTGAGATCCTCTTCATTCAGACCAATACCGTAGAGCATCGCCTGGGAGGCGGGTTGATCACGGTCTTGGGTAATTCTTGAGCTATACTTGTTGAGTTTGATTGGCATTTTATATACCTTCCTGCTCGTCCGCTTCAAGCGGACTCACAATGAAGAGAGCCGGCGTGCTCAGAACTGGCAAAGCCAGATTCTTCGGCAACTGGCGTTCTGATTAAATTATAAATATTTTCCTTGAACGACAAGCGATTTCTCGATTAGTTCAGAGGCAATGACAACTCCCAATCGACTTCAAACTCATTGGAATGAGGCCAAAACATTCATTAAAAAGGAATGGCCCAAAATTTCAGACACCGCTCTTCACAGAATTAACGGTGATTTTGACACATTTCTCAAATACCTCAAAGAAACCTACAATAATTTCCCGCTGGAAGAGGCAAGGGCACGCGACAAACTCCAACGGTTTTTGAATGCGCTGGAATAAATTCCAGGCACGATGAATCGCGCCTCTACTGACTGGCTAATTCCTCATCAATAATTTCCTGGAACTTGTCAAACGGCTGGGCGCCGGAAACAAAAATTCCGTTGATAAAATAAGCCGGCGTTCCGGAAACTCCCGCCTTGCTTCCATCGGCAATGTCTTTGTCGATCTCTTCTGCATATTTTCCGGAATCAAGGCAGGTGGTAAATTTCTTTTCGTTTAGCCCCAGAGCTTTGGCATATTCTTTAAGCTTTTCCGGCTCCAGGTCCCCCTGGTTTTCCCAAAGTTTGGAATTATATTCCCAATATTTATCCTGTTCGTTGGCGCAGTTGGCCGCCTCGGCGGCCTTCCGGGCCTGTTTGTGAAACGACAAGGGAAAATCGCGGAAGACGTAATTTATTTTTCCTTTGTAGGTATCGAGAATCTGTTGAATCGTGGGGCGTGTTTTTTTGCAAAAGGGGCATTGGAAATCGGAGAATTCAATAATTGTAATCGGCCCCTTGGGGTTCCCTTGGGACGGGTCGTCATCCACCGAAACCTGGGCTCGTGGCCGAGTCATGAAGACTTCCACCTTCGCCCCCTTTTTTAATTGGGCAATATACTTGGAATAAAGAGAAGCTTTTTTGTTGTCTTTGATCTGTTTGATGAGCTGATCTTTGACCTCAGACAGCGGCTTATTCTTCAGACGTTTTTTGTAAATACTGTAAAAACCGTCAATTTCACTCTCGGTCGGTTCTTCCACTTTTTTATCGACTTCTTTTTCAAGAAGATTGTCGACCGACATTTTCTTGGAGGCTGCTTCTGACTCCAGCAGTCTTTCTTCAATCATGTCATCCAACCCTGTTTTTTTGATTTCATAAATCTGGGTCTCCACTTTGGCCAGACGATCTTTGACTCTTTCAGTAATTTCAGCATCGGTAATCGGTTGGCCATTGATTTTGGCCAATACTTTTGAATCCCCTCCTGGAGCCGCCTGTTTTGGAGCTTCAACGGGAGGGGCTGACGGTTGAACTCTGGTTTCCTTTGGCTGGGGCGCTGGTGGATTCGCCTGCTCGCTGCCAGACTGACAGGCCATTAAAAAACCGAAAACTAAAACCAGTAATAAATTTTGATGGAAGTGCATGCGTTCTCCTTAAGAATAGTAAGTTTCAATCCCCGTTTTTGAGAGAAGGGAGGTTATCAAATGACAAAAGGCTTGTCATTAATTTTGAGAGTTCAGTTTCGGAGCGGTTTTCCAGTCATCAAAAGCGCCTGCATCCGAGCCTGAGACTTTTCCTCACCGCACAATTGAAGAAAAGTTTCGCGCTCAATATCGAGGAGATACTGCTCGGAGACAAGCCCTTGAGTGGGGAGATTTCCGGCTGTCAAGACATGAGCCAGTTTGGAGGCAATCAAGGCGTCATGTTCGGAGATGACCCCTTGAGCTCTAAACCCTTCAACGCCGCTTAAGAGCGCCATTTTTCCCCCATTCCCGGGAACAAGAATATCTTCCCTCAAAGGAATCGGCTGATAGTTTTTGGCATATTCCAGAACATCCTGTTTCGCGTCAAATAAAAGTGAGTCTCTTGAGAGGGAAATGCGGGTGGCCGATTTTCTCATGTAACCATAATTGATCGCCTCTTTACAGCTCATGGAAACCTTCGCAAAGGCCACCACTTCAAAAGTTTTCTGCACCTTGGGAAAAGGACCGCCGTCGGACAGGCCAGCCCATCCTTTGGAACCTTTGGCTTTCAAGTTTTCTTCCATATTCAGCAACAGCCGCAGGTTCCCTCCCCCTCCCGGAATCAAACCAGCTCCCACTTCCACCAACCCCATGTAAGTTTCTCCATAAAGACGATTGTGGGTCCCCCCCATGGAAACCTCGCATCCCCCTCCCAGCGTGAGACCAAAGGGAGCCACCACTACCGGTTTTTTGAAATGCCTCATCCGCATGCAGACATCCTGAAAACCTTTCACCAGTTGTTCGATGGCCGAGAAATTTTTTTGTTGAGACTCCAACCACAACAACATCAGATTGGCACCGGCTGAAAAATTCTGTCCGTCGTTACTGACCACCACCCCCACATAATTATTGTTGGATTCCGCCAGATCAAGAGCGGCATTTAACATCTCCCCAATATCCGAATCGATGGCGTTCATCTTGGTGTGAAATTCCACACACAAAACTCCATCCCCCAGATCCAGAATGGAACCCCCCGCATTGGATTTGAGCTCCCGTTTTTGATCTTTAAGGGTTTTAATGATGAGATGATTGGGGCGGCTCTGGACTTCCTTGTAGGTCGAACCATCAAAAAAATATTTTTTGCCATTTTCGGTTTTATAAAAAGAACCAGCTCCCTTCGTCAAAACAGCTTCAACAATTGAGGGAACTTTCCCCCCTTCCTTTTTGATTCTTTCCGCGGTTTGGCTCACCCCCAGCGCATCCCATGTTTCAAAAGGGCCCAGGTCCCAGTTAAAACCCCACTTCATGGCGTTATCCACGTTGACCACGTCATCTGCAATTTCAGGAATTCGGTTGGCCGCATAAACCAAAGTGGCCTTGGTGATCTTCCAAGCAAACTGGCCAGCCTTGTCCTCTGCGGCAACCAATGTTTTGATTCTTTCTTCTGTTTCTTCAATCCCTTTAACGGCCCCCAACGATTCATACCTGACTTTAATTTGCGGTTTGTATTCCAGCGTATTCAAATCGAGCGACAAGATTTCCTTTTTCCCCTCAGCCGACTTTGTTTTTTGATAAAACCCTTGGTTGGTTTTATCCCCCAGCCATTTTTTCTCCCCCATTTTCTGGAGGACAGAAGGGATTTGAAATACCTCGCGTTGTTCGTCAGTCACACAAATATCGTAGGTATTTTGGGACACATGAAGAATCGTATCCAGCCCTACCATATCAGCCGTCCGGAAAGCGGCTGATTTCGGCCGTCCGGTGGCAGGACCAGCGATTTTGTCGACTTCCTCCACAGTCAAGCCATCTTTGACCGCCTCTTTGAGAGTATACATCCAGGAAAAAATACCAATCCGGTTGGCGATAAAATTGGGGGTATCCTTGGCATAGACAACCCCTTTTCCCAGAACATTCTCCAAAAAATCGGCCATGCCAGAGACCACTTTTATGTCGGTTTCATCGCTTGAAACAATTTCGACCAGTTTCATGTAGCGAACCGGGTTAAAAAAGTGGGTCACAATAAAATTCTTGCGGAAGGCCGCCCCCCTCCCTTCAGCCATCGACTTCAAAGGGAGCCCCGAAGTATTGGAAGAAACAACAGCACCCGGTTTTAAATATTTTTCCACCTCCCCAAAAACTTTTTGCTTGATATCCAGCCGTTCGGTGACCGCTTCCAGTACCCAATCGCACTCTCCAATTTTGGCAATGTCATCCTGCATATTGCCGGGAGTAATTAACCGGGAATCTTTTCCGTCAAAAATCAGGGAAGGTTTGAGTTTAAGGACAAAATCATTAATTCCTTTGAGAGCCAGTTTGTTTCGAAAGTTCCTGTCGGACTCTTTCAAACCAGCCTTTTGGTCTTCCTCGGTAAATGGAGGAACAATATCCAAAAGGAGCGAAGGAATGCCGGCGTTCGCCAGATGGGCCGCAATGCCTGACCCCATAATTCCGGAACCGATGATGGCAACTTTGTTGACTTGCATAAAATTCGTACGGGCGGGGTCACCCCGCCCCTACCCGCATTTATAATCTCTCAATTACCGTCGCAATTCCCTGTCCGCCGCCGATGCACATGCTTTCCAGTCCATATTTTTTATCATAGGTGAACAGATCACCAATGAGAGTGGACATGATCCGAGCGCCGGTACACCCCAGGGGATGCCCCAAAGCGACCGCCCCTCCCTTGGGATTGAGCCGCTTGTCTTTCCAGTCCATCCCCAGCATTTTGGCGCACGACATGGTCTGCACGGCAAAAGCTTCGTTCCATTCTAGAATGTCAATTTGATCCAGGGTGAGTCCGGCTCTTTTCAACGCCTTGGGGATGGCAAATGCGGGTCCTTCCCCCATCGTTTCAGGCGAACAACCGGCCACCGCCATCGATTTGATTTTTGCCAGAGGCTTGATTCCTAGCTCTTTGGCTTTTCTGTCGCTCATTAAAATGACCGCCGCCGCGCCATCGGTCAAGGGAGATGAGTTTCCCGCCGTCACCGATCCCCCTTCCTTAAAAGCGGGTTTAAGTTCCGCCAGTTTTTTGAGATCGGGCTTGCGGGGGCCTTCATCCAGATCAACAATCGTTTCAGTTCCATCCTGTTTTTTGGCATGAACCGCCACCAGCTCCGTAAATAATTTTTTCTCCATCGCGGCGATTGCTTTTTCGTGGGAAGCGGCGGCATATTCGTCTTGAGCCTCACGAGGGATTTGGTGTTTGACTGCCAGATTTTCGGCCGTCATCCCCATGGAAATGTAGGCCTGTGGCGCCCCCGACTTCATCAACTTTTCGTTTAACGAAGGATTGAATCCCCCCATCGGAACATGTGACATCGTTTCCGCCCCCGCCGCAATGATCACCTCCCCATTGCCATTCATGATATTGAGAGCCGCGGTGTTGATCGCTTCCAGCGAAGAACCGCAAAACCGATTGACAGTCACCGCTGCCACGGAGTTGGGGAGCCCTGCCAGGAAAGCCACATTTTTGGCCAAATTCATCCCCTGCTCCCCCTCGGGCATCGCGTTACCTAAAATCAGATCTTCAATTAAATTCGGATCAAGGTTTTTGACCTTCCCCAAAGCGGCTTTAACCACCTCGGCGGCCAGATCATCAATCCGGGTCCAAACATAATTTCCCTTGTTGGCCCGCCCCATGGGGGAACGGACGGCAGAAACAATAACGGCATCTGTCATATATAACTCCTTGTTTATTTAGATACCTTCTGGTCTCCGCTTCTGGCGGAGCCCATGAAGGAAGCCTCCATTCTCAGAACTAGCCAAGCTAGATTCTTCCCTCGAGGGCGTTCGTGTCAAAAATGAATGGCTATTCAGCGAAGTCATAATCATGCCGAGGGGTAGTTGTCAAGGCACTTTGTCCAATTGTCATCTAAAATTTAAAAGTGCAGTGATTTAAAGATTAAAAATGCAGTTTTAAATTTTAAAAGTGCAGTTTATAGGGTTTCCCCAAAGGAGACCCTAT
>SBBF01000058.1 GCA_005240075.1 Nitrospira sp. | reverse complement strand
TGCCTTATCTCTTTTGCAATCTATAATGCTTTTTTTTATGAACGTAAGATTCTTTAGTTTTCCACTTCTTTTAGCCATTTCGTTTTTACTCAACAATCCCTGCGCGCCGGAACAAAATCAGCCGACCGAAAAAATCAAAAAGGTTGAAGAACCGATTCGTGAAGTGTCCGTCATTTATCCCCGATTCACGGAAAGCGGCCGGATGGTGCAGGGGAGGGGGCGGTTTACCGTTTCCGATCGGCTGAGTCTGAAGGGAGATTTTTCGGGCATCATTGAAAAAGTGTATGTGGGAGAGGGAGATCAGATCAAGGGGGGAGATCCTCTCTGCCTGATCAAGGCGGATCAGTTGAACAAGGAGATTGACATCAAACAGGCGGAACTGAAAGAGGCGGAGGCGCAACTGGAGGCTGATCGCAAAATTTTTCAGGCGAGCGGTGGAATAGAGACGGAGCCGGGACCTCCGGAGGATGAAGGGGAACCGGCCTTTATTGACGAAGAGACGGAAGAACCGGCTCCTTATAGGGAAAACCCGCCGACTCCTCCCACGGTGATGGGGCCGCAAACGGATGGGGAATCTCGTTTTAAAATATCGGAAGCGCGCGTGGAGAGAATCAACACAGAACTGGATCAGTTGGAAGAGCGTCTCAAACAGCTAACGGTCACTTCCCCTCTGGCGGGGATCGTCCATAAACGAAATGTGACCGAGGGGTCTGTTTTTGAAGAGGGGGACGAACTGTTTGAAATTATAGTCAACAACCCGATGACCTTGACCGTTCATCTTCCGCAAACGGTTGCCTCTTACGTTGATAAACAAAATTTGGTCAAGGCTTCTCCCCTTTCGGCTCCGGACAAAGTGGTTGAGGGGACTATTTTTTACATCAGTCCGGAAATCGATACAGTCAATCGCACGCTGGAAATCCGCCTTCATCTCCCTAATGAAGATGGATTGATCAAAGAGGGACAAGAAGGACAGGCCATTGTTTCCACCCGCAAGGTTGAAAAACTTTTGATTATCCCCCGCAAAGCGGTGGTGGAAAAGGAAGGGGGGAAGTTTATTTTTGTGGTGATGAACGGCAAAGCGGTTTTGACTGAAGTTTCACTGGGTCAAGCGATGGAAAACGACGAAGTGGAAATCACCGCCAACATCCGGGTGGATGATCCGATTATTATCGAAGGGCAGAAAAACCTTTCCAACGGAAACCCGGTCATCATCTTGAACGAAACTCCTGCCGATTCCCCCTTGCCTTAAGGCGATCCATACCAGTTCTTCTCCGTGAAAAAGATGTGGTCTTTTTTAACTTGAAATTAATAACATGTTATACTATGTTACCTAAAGAGGTGATCGTTGTGAATTTTAGCATCCATGTGGACACGGAGACGGCCAAGAAACTTGACCAACTCACCAAAAAAACAGGCAAACCCCGTAATGCCCTGATCAACAAGGCCATCCGGCTTTTTTTGGATTATCAGTCGAGGCAGGAATGGCCCCCCGAGGTTCGCAAACTGGCGGGGTGTGATCCCAAACTATCCCCCTTTGAGAGTCATCGGCAGGAGTTGGGGTTGGCCAAAGAGGATCCCCTCGCATGAGGTTTCTTGTCGACACCTGTGTCATCAGTGATTTTGTAAAGGGCCTCCAACCGTTGGTTTCCAGATTTTTGGCCTGCCAGCCGGATGATATTGCCATTTCATCTGTTACCCGAATGGAAATAGAATATGGTCTTTTTCTCGACAAACAAAGAGCCAAAAAACTAAAAACACCGCTTGAAAAACTTTTCAAATCAATCCATCAGCTCCCCTTTACCGCTGATGATGCTTTGGTTTCTGCCCAAATCCGTTCAACCCTCAAAATCAGGGGGACTCCCATCGGCCCCTATGATGTTTTGATTGCCGGATCGGCGCTTAACCGGGGGCTCATTCTGGTGACCTCAAACACACGTGAGTTTGAGCGAATCGATAAGTTAGGGGTTGAAAATTGGAGAAACCGGTCTCTTTGACCCCCCGCGTTATCACCCCCAAAATTTATTAATTTTTTTTAGCAACTTTTTTTTGGTTTGCCGATAACCCAATAGGTGAACTTCTTACCCAAAAAGGGCTATTCCATGGACCTTACAAAATGAGATGAATTAGGATTATTGCCGGAAGTCGAATCGATTCTTGTTAACGACAACCCAACAGATATCAGGCCGCTTTCTTTTTGACTATCTCAGAATGAATGGGGGCAACCGTTAATCTGAGACCCAGGGGTTTGAGGAGCCGGTTCAAACTGGATTGAGTGGGATTGTGTCGTGGATTAATGATGCGGATAATATTGGGACTGGCCATCTTGGCTTTTTTAGAAAACTCCTTGATACCAAGACATTTGATGACTTTGGCCAAAACCTGCTGAAGGGAAATCCCTTCGTTCAAGGCCGCATAAATGAATTCTTTGGCAAAATCGGGATTTTTTAAATCCCTGGCTAATCCCTCTTCCCATTCTTTACTTCTTCTGGCCATGGTAAACCTCCTTTTCTAAATAATCGTCCCAGTGTTTCTGGGCTTTTTTGATATCTCTTTCCTGGCTGGATTTGTCTCCCCCCATCAGGAGAACAATCATCTTACTTTGTCTAATTCCAAAATAGATTCGATAACCAGGGCCAAAATCAACCCTGGCTTCAAAAATTTCTTTGCTCACAGATTTGTAATCGCCCAGATTGCCCATTTCAAAGCGGAAGATCCTCGCCTGAATTCTTGCCTTTGTTCTGTTATCGAGATCATCCAGCCATTCACGGAAAGGGTTTTTGCCATTTCCAGTGACATATTCACGAATAGAGTAACCCTCTTTAATAGAGTAACCCTCTTTATTTGATTCCATCTGGTACTAAAGTTATCATAAATGATAATTTAATCAAGTAAATATTACTCGAGTAATTGAAATGAAAAAATGGGGTGACGGATAGAGGAGTTGGGGATGGAAGATTGGGCAAACCCCTGTTTTATTGTGTTTTGACCCGCCGCGTTATCACCCCCAAAATTTCTTCAATTTTTTTAGCAACTTTTTTTTTGGTTTGCCGATAACCCAATTGGTAGAACTTCTTACCCAAAAAGGGCTATTCCATGGACCTGTCAAAAATAGAAGATTTGGGATTATTGCCGGAAGTCGAATCGATTCTCGTCAACGACAACCTGGCCCCTTTTCAAAAGGATGAACAACTCCGGACCATCAAAGACCGCCCCTATGTGGATGATGCAACCGATGGGGTGATTGATGAATTTTATCGTCAGTTTCAAACTGCCTACACCGGAGGGAGAACAGCCGCCGAGGCGCTCAGGATGATTCAATCGGGAGGAGGGAGTATCCCATCTTCAGGTTCGGGAACGCTCACTGTCTATGAGGCGATTCGTCTTCTTCATCATTATGTGGATCAACGGCGTCACGAAGTTGCCTTCCGAAATCCGTTGGACGAGGGGGTGTTAAGCCGGGAACAACAGAAGTTTGATGAATATTATGTCGCGCTGATGCCGCGTGTTCCCGAAAAAGATCGGTCTTTTTTTAATTCTGAATACCGCTCTTTAAGAAAATTTGGTTTTACCAGACCGGAATTGCGGTTGCCGGTTGTAGTTCCTGGTCCAGTTTACCGGTTTGGGGATATGAAGGGGCACCAAGGTCCTTTCCTGTACAATGATGCGATGTTTCTGTTTGGTGCGTATCATCTGTTGTTAAAGAGTGTGCCGGACAATTCGATGTTTCAGTTTGCTCCTCCCGCAAATCCCCTGGAAGGGGCGCGGTTTACCTCCCGCAAACCTTTTGCCCAGCTGACCCCGGCTGAAAAACAGGCGCTTATGCCCGTTAAAGATTTAAGGGGATTGGTTTGGGTCACTTCAACACTCAGGCCTTGGCCTCAAGCTCCTACTTATGAAGAGGCTCAAGCGGCCGGTGAAGCCGATTATCTTTATATAGGGCCTTTTTCATCGGAGAATATTAATCCGGCTCTCTATGATCCTGTCTTTCAGTGGTATTACGATACCCTGATTGGCACCATCGCTGAAAGCAGTCAAGTTGCGCTCTACGAGAGAATGAAGTTCCACGATTACGATATTTCCTACCGGGGAATACCGGGGGCGACTCCCTACATCAAGACCGCTCTTTCTCTTTATGAGGGGGCAGTGATCAGTAAAAATCTGGCTGAAGTTCAAGCCGATATCGAATTGGATCAACAACTCTCCATGGGGGACGGTTCCCAATGCACCAGTGCAGAGAGCTCCGAAGTTGATTATTTTCGAGAAACCCATCCCGAATATGCCAGCTGGTCTGATCAGAGAATTCTGGACTACATTTGTGGTCTTCAGACTTATGGAGCCAACGATGCCTTTGACGCGGGGCAAAGTGCGTCCCGGTATCGGGTTAGGGCCAATTATCGTGCGGCGGGGATGAACAACTCCTTGTATGGAACATCCATGCTTTGGAGAATGCCATCGCCAGGCGCCAAAGTGGCCGCTGTGGGGGTTGCGGCCGCAAGACCACTGGTGAATGCCGCTGTAGCAGGTCAGTTTAACGAGGATCGGATTCTGGGTGATTATGCGATAGAGGGGTTTGTCTTTGCGGAAACTCTCGCCAGTGGCGGGGACAAAGATCGATTAAGAGTATACAGCCTAGCCAATGAAATTGTGGCTGAGGTGGAAAACGATTATTCCAATATTATTCTTGCAGACCATGTTTTTCCCGAAGGGGCTCCCACCAACAAAACCAGTGCCAGCAATTTTATCTACGCGGGTGACAACATGGTACAAGGGATTACTGATTATACACGGGGACAGGAACTGGGATCTGTTTGTTACGGGGGCTACCGGTCGGGAGATGCCGGCACCTTTGTACAGGATTGTCTGCCGTTGGCTGTGGGGGCCGGAGCGGAGATCACCCGAAGTATTGTGGTCGCTCATCAACTTCAAGAGGTAAAGGGGAACGCTCTTTCAGAGGAGGATGCCCAGGACTATAGTCCTCCCACGGAGTGGATTGTCTTGCCGGAAGTTTTTCGCGACGCGATGTTTGCCGGAGGAGTGTTTAAAGGTTTTGTTTCTTCCGTCAGGGGGACCGAATTGCAGTCCCAGCTTTTTGGGGCTACTTATGGTCTGGGAATGGGGAATGGCTTGGTGGGGGCTGATATTCCCACGCGACAGGGGGCTGTGAGCATCGGCTTGACCCCCGGTTTTACCTATTTGGGGGAAGATAATTGGAGCGCTAGCGCCACGCTGGACGTAGCGCAAATTTTCCGGAGACAATAAAGAGAATGGTTTAAAGATAACTTAAATTTAAGGAGGATTTTATGGCTTACATTTCAGGAGGATTGACGACAGGAACGATGTTTGACTCAGGGGCCCCGGACATTGCGTTTCGTGTGCCTATTACCCAGAAGAAGGTAGTTTCGCGCACGGGAGATTGGGCTGAAAGTTATTGGTTTGTGAATGCCCGCGCCTCGTTAAATGGTTCTGACTATGGTGACATGAGCCATATGTTGAGCACTTGGCCGGTCGGAACCCAGGTTGGATTCATGGACCGTTATTCTTTCAAGCCTTCCGGCGGAGCTACAAAAATTCGTCCGTCTGTGGAATTTGGGTTTGCTGTCGATCCTGTTTATGTGGGTTTGGGGGGTTATTACGGTTATGGGGAAGGAAGCATGCTCGGTTTGGGGGTAGGAAGCATGATAGGTCTCGCTGGTGGCGCGGGGGTGTTTCTGGATGCCGGTTTTTTGGTCAACGATCAATGGGGATTGCGCTTCGGGCTTGAACCCAACGGCCGCACGGTTATTCAGGAAGCGTCAAGGTATTGGGACGAACACCCGAATGATGTGGGAGGGGGTGTTTTACGTGCACTCAATTGGGGGGTAAGAGCGGAAGGGAGTTTTTAGGTTTTTAATAAGGGAAGGGTGTAGAAAGGTTATATGCTGCCAATTACTGAGGAAAAATTATTGTCTCTTCTGAACCAAGTTCCAGTCTGGGATGTAGCCCGGATTGAACCTCAAGTTAAGGAGTTAATGCGTGGGTATAAAGGAGATTCCTACCAGATTGAACAAGTATACGACTGTTATGCAAAAGGCGAGAGTACTCCACAGGGGTGCTTAGAAAAAATGAAGCAGCGCTATGAAGAGACCAATGGCCCATTTGTTTTAGGGTATTCCGCTTATACGATTCCACCTCTTTTGGGAGTCTCAGGTGAGGCTGGAATTGGTTGGCAGTCTAAATCTCATAATGGAGTGCAACTATACTCACTTTCGGGGCTGATAGGAGCAGATTGGGCTTTATTAGCACCAGCGTTTCATGCCGGGGCAAAACTCACTGCTGTTCCGATACCTTTGGGACACTCCGAAAAAGGTCTAGGTTTTTTTGCGCAGTACTTATACTATTTGCCCGCTTATAATCCATCCCAAAATGGCTTCCACGTAGTTGCTGGGGGAATAGAGTTTGTTTCAGATGGGCTGGGAAATCAAAGTATGGGGTGGGACGTGGGACTAGTTAATTTAGGTAGCTCGGAAGAGGATGAGGAGGGGGGATTATGGATTTTTCTTCAAGTAAACAATTCTATTTTTGTGCCAAGAAACAATTTTTGAATTTTGTCTGTTAGCTAAATTTTAAAAGTGCAGTAATTAAATTTTAAAAGTGCACTTTTTTAATATCTTCTGCCTTTACGGTTTGTTCTCCGACAAGCTTGTGTT
>SBBF01000086.1 GCA_005240075.1 Nitrospira sp. | reverse complement strand
GGTGGATGAGCCCCCGGCACCGCCAATAGCCGCATAATCTCAAGGGGTTATGCCTATCCAAACTCTTTTTCAAATAAGTGATTTTTAGAGCAACTTTTTCTTGATCCTGCCGATAAAAGAGTACTAGCGTTATAAAATTTATGTCACCCAATGATCCACCAAGTATATCTCCGGCGGGAGTGTCTCCTTCTGGCGTTCCTCCACCAATAGACGGTCAGCCGCCTGAACTGACTGCGGATCCAAGTCCATCGGCTGTGGGAGGGGTCGTTGATCCGGGAGATCATGGGGATTCGTATATCGAAAATAGGAAAACACCACTTAGTCTCCCTGTTTCTGTCGGCTCTTCTCCTCCAGAATGGCTATTTCCGTTCTTTGATGGTCAAATGATATCGGCTCGTTATGGAAACAAGGAAGAAAGGTGCACTGTTAAGAGAGGGGCCAGAGGACAATGGATTCTTGAAGATCAAAGAGGACATTTGTTTGATGGGGGAGCCTTTCTTTATGACGGTCATGGGAGTCAGCTAGGGGTTTGGGTTGCCGACAGATTTCTGGTGCCGGGAGAATATGAAATAATAAAGGATTGGCTTGTCGATCGACGAGGGAGAAAGGTCATCGCCAATGTTTTGGTGATTTCTGGACGCTCCCCTGTTTTGATCCTGACAACAGCCTTTCCGGGCACCATAACCTTGGATGGACAAAATTATGCCGTCGACAAAAGCGGCAAACTGACAAGAGTTAGGGAACCGGAATATCCCTCTTTTTCCCGTTTTGCCGACAATCTTAGCGCCTATTACAATCCTGCAACCGGCATGCTCATCCTGCCGGTAACCTATGCCGGTGAAAAAGAAGCGCGTATCGATCTAAACTTTCCGGGACTTCCCCCGTGTCAAGTCGAAAGGTCAACAGAGAGAAATTTGAATAAATATACTTTCCGATGGGGCGAATTTTTCAGAATAGAGCTTCGTTACAACCCAATCACTTTTGCTTCATCTTATGAGGCAAAAATCAGCCCGGTTTTTGGTTCTTACATAAAAGGGGGAGGAATACCGGCCACTCTGGAGGACATTGAGAGGATGATTGGCCATTTTAGAAAAGAGGTTGAAAGAAAACTGGCCCACTCAAAAAATCCCGCCGTGGCCGCTTATCGAACGGGTCTTAAACTCCGCTCTCCTCTCGCGCAGGAGCTGATTCCCCTCCCCCACTCCGAACGCCGGCTGGATGACAACTACCTTGGCCTGGTTGCTGAAAATATGGGGCAACAGGTGGATAGGGTCCCCCTCCGGTATACCGATTTAGGAGCATATCATGAAAATGGAGAAGTAACAGGTCCTGGAATCCACACTTGGCGAGACCTGGAGGCTTTTATACAAGAAACTCTAAAATATGCCGATAAAGCAAAATCGCCTGTTGAAAAAACGGTTGAAATAGAAATCGAGGAACGTTTTTTTGAAACGCTTCAGCCCCCTCCTGACTTTTTAGCTCGTGTCACTGCTATAACACAAAGCCTCCCTGACCGTTCTCTCACCCTGGTGGTCAAAGGAAATCCGATCGATCGGCCAACCGTTTTCCGTTTTGACTCCGATGGGGTGCATGTCTCGCTTTTTGAGGCAGACAAAGAGTCCATCCAATTCTGGGAACAAGCCCCCCTTGCAACGGCCCTTTCCAACCATTTTAAGGCTCACCCCGGGGATGGTCTGCTCTTAGACGCTCTCCGAAGGGCCGATAGGGAACTCCCGACAGGAACCTTGGGAGAACTTCTTGAGAAAGCAATTGAACTCTTCAACAACGATACGGCAGTTAAAGAGGGAAAGATTCGGGGCATTCCCCTTAACCGACAAACAAAAATCTACCGGATGATCAATCAACTAACCGATAATTTCAGGCAAGTTGCCAACGAGGCGATCCAAAGAGGAGCAATTCAAGCCCTGAACGGAGCAGACTACTGGGATCCCATTTCCACCCTCTTGCGGCGGCATCCGGCAAGCACTGATCCCCGCCATCATGCGGTGATCATCGGAGGAGGACAGATGGGAACCGCTTGGGGAGCTTGGATCAGAAATCGTATCGATACAGGGGAAACGGTGGTGATTAACGGTGTTGAAACCAGACTTCCGCTCGATACGCGAATGACCGTTGTGGAATGGTCCGAGGCATTGGTTGACGAAATGGATCGGAAGGGAACAAATCGGACTGCTTTCGGTAATGTTTTAATCAACCCGGATGACAGGATAAGGCTCTATTATCTCCCGCTCCCCCTTCTCCATGAAGTAGAAGCAGTCCATCCAACCAAAATGGAAATCTCCGCCCTCAAGGCCGATCAACTGGTTCAAAAAACTGAAGATCCGATCCGTCGGGAATTGCTGAGAAGGTCAAAACCGGCCATGCCGACCCCCGCCAAATCATTTATTCCGGACGATTTGATTCCCTTTGGAGCTCTTTCAAAACGGTGGAATCAGTCGGGAGATGGTGATTTGGTTGATTTGGAAGTGGTCAATGGGGGGTACGAAAAGGGGAAATCGATACTTCTGTACTCCCTCGGTCTCGATCAAGGCGATTGGGAACTTTTTATGCTTTTTGTGGCGGGATCGCAGGAGGCGCTCGACCAGACCCGTTTCTGGTTTGGCGATCATCATATCAGCTATGCCATCGGCCGGGAACTGGCCTTTCTGGTTCAGGCGGCGGGGGCTTTGAAAAATATTTCAACCTACAGCTCCGGCCGGGTGGTCATGCAACGGGGGTTGGGAAAAGAACAACCAAAGTATGCCGACCTGCAACAAATTCTGAATGCGGAGATTGCGGATAATATTGAACTGATCGAAGAAACCATCGCCCGGATTGCCCCCATGTACGAAATTGCCACTTACCATCTCTCACTCCCCTATGAAGTCGAAATGGATGTGAGAAAATGCCTGGCATTGAAGTTAAGCAACTTGGTATCCATTCGGAACCGTTTTGAAATCTTAATTCGGGAAGGAAATATCGCCGCTCTCGACCAGATTATTTCAGAAATTGTGGACGGTAACACCGAGCTGGGAGGGGGAACCCGCAACCCGCGGGATGGGTTGATTGATGAACTGATTTTTACCGCTTATCATGCCTTTGTCTTGAGTGACATGTTGGATGACGGAGATGTTTTGCAATCTTTCGTTCATGAGCTGGAGAGAGAAGGAAAGAGGCAGGGTTACTCAAAAGAGGAAGTAAATGCCTTTGTGGAGGGGTTCTTTTTTTGGGCGCAGCAGGCAAAACAGTTTGTCATCCAACCGCAAATGACTTTTGAAGATTTCTACAATGCTCACTACCCGGAAGCCTGGAAGGGAAAGAAAAAACAGGAGGGAAGAAATGCGATTGGCCCCCTGATGGATTATGGTGACGAGCACAACGTGACTCTGCCACCCAAAATCGCCACCGCTTCCAATTTGTACCGAAACGGTCCATCAAGAGAAACCCCCGTTGAATATCGACAACGTTCATTGACTGACGCGGACCATCCCGTCTGGGGAATTCCTCAAACTCAAGTGGAAAAATTAGGAGATACAGTAAGGCGCGTCCGAAATGCTTTGTCCAAAGCTCATTCCAAACCGGCCGGGCCAAGCGACCGATTTCTGGCGGAAGGTTTTGAGAGGCTTGTTCAAGTTCTTGATCTGTCGATCATCGATCAGGGAGTTTATACGGAAGTCAACCGCCGCCTTCGGGCCGCCCGAAGGGGGGCAGAAATTCTGGATGAGCTTTTTCGCAATAACCACATCCCCCCTCAGCGCCGCGAACAGGCAATTCATGCCTTTGAGCAAACATTAAATGAGGCAATTGAGTTGTTCCAGGAAACCAGAGTTGATAACACCACCATGTTGATCACCAAACTGAGGCATGTGATCAAACAAATGTATCAGGTTGAAAAAGCGATTTGTGACGAACTGGCCCAGTTGGGAAAAGCGATCGACCCCCGTCGAGAGAGACGAAACAAAGCGGTCAGAGCCATTCATGCGAATCCCCCTGCGTTGTCTTCAATGATCGGGCGCTCAGAACCGGGAACTGTGGCTCAAGGGGAAAGTACACCGCCAACTGTTTCTGACAATGGGGGGCCTCAAAATTCTGTTGCTCTTACGGAAAAAGCCGTAACAGGTGGCGCAGTTTATGCGGGCATTCCGGCGGTTGATGGCGCTCATGCGCTGGCTCTCGCTCCCCCCCAAGTTTTTCTCACAGAGCCGGTAAAATCACCCCCGCCGGTTTTGCAAGTAATTGAGGGGAGTAAAAATGAAGGGGTAGTGGTTGATCTGGACGAATCGGATGGAATAAAAGAAAGTGAATCTCCTGCTCAAAGTCCGGCAAGATTTTCCCATCGACCTTCTTTACGAATGAATCTGATCGGAACCCGCTTCAAGGGACCGACAACCGGCGCCCGGTTGGCCAGAACCTTCGCGAAACGTTAACACAATAAATCCAATGCCCAATCCGATCGATAAATCTGGAACTCCGCATAGTGTGTTGGTTCCTGAAATCCCTCCTGCTGATGGTGAACCCGCAGAAGATGACGTTTCCGAAGGGATCGTTGATCTTTTTGTCGAAGGGGAGGGAAAAGAAAGGGGACCCTCTTCTGCTTCAGGCCAGCCGTTGGCTGTCCAGCCACTGGCTGTTCGCTTGGCAGAAAAAAGCACGATCACACCGGGTTCTCCCCCGTCCTGGATGAAACCGACAGAAATTCGCCAGATCATGCAGGGGATTAAACGCTTAAGCTCAATGCCGGCAGTGCTGGATGACTTTGCTATCCAAGATCGGATGGATGCGATTTATGAAATCTTGTCGCTTCTTCCCCCAACGTATCATCCTTTGGGGAAACCGGAAGCAATCAGTGAAATTACCCAAACTCCTTTTCTTGAAAATCTTTTCATTCTGATCTTTTCAAACTTTTCGGAAATCATCCGTCAGGCTCCCGATTGGTACGGAATCCGCGAGATGGGGCGGCGATTGACGCCCCCTTTCAAAAATCAGTTCAGACAGGTCAAGCCGGCTCTCGCTTTGGCGGTTGAACAGGTTCATTCCCAGACAGTCCATGCGCCCCCCTATTTTCCGCTGACTAATAGCGAAAGAGAAACTTCGACCATAACCGTGAGGGAGCTGAAAGACCCCCGATCACGCCGTCAGACAGCCGAGGCCCTTTTTCGCTACAGCCGGGGCAACCCTGAATTGGCCTCCCTGATCTTGAAAGATCTTGATCGTCTTGTGGAAGAGGAGTCAACAAGATCGAGCGGAATTCTTCTGTTGCTTGACCTGATGGAAGTCTCCAAAAATTTCCAGACCGATGACGCACTTGTGATCCGTGATTACGCCAGCCTCGTTGGAACCAGCGAGCCTTTTTATCTTTTGACTACGCCGACTATTTTTCCTCCGGAAAAATGGAGCCAAACTTTGTTGTCAGCTTTAAAAAAAGAAACCACTCAAGATCAAGTCGTATTGGAAATTGGGACCGGTTCCGGAATTCTGCCCCTCTACCTTGCAAAACTGGGGGGAGTTCAAAAAGTCTGGACCTTCGATGCCAACCCCGATGCTCGCATTGTGGGGGGGCTAAATGCCTGGCTGATGAGCACTGATGAACAGGGAGAAAAAAAGGAAGGGGTCCAACCAATTGATGTGGTGGAATTCGGGGGGCCGTCCGATCTGATGGCTCAAGTGTCTGATGATTTAAAAGTCGATCGCATCATTGCCTGTCTTCCTCAAGTCCCTTCCACCGACAAACTGACAACCCGCAATCTGGCTGACCGCTACCAGTCACAAGGATATCCGGAAGACCGCGATGGGCTGGAACTTCTAGCCCGCCTCTTGGAAGAGGGGGAGGAACATCTTAACAAGGGGGGAGAGATTAATCTGATTGTTTCAGGACGCCCCGGTGTTACCGCTATCGAACAAATGGCCCGCCGGAGGGGGTATGTTTATACCCCTATTATTTCCACTACCTTTCCGCAGGATAAATGGACCGATCTGGGGCAGTTTGTGGCCATTGAAAAATCGGGATTAAGAGCCCCTTTTGAATTTCTGCATGGAGAAAGGATGATCAGCGCCACGGAGGCCGATCAGATTTTGCGTCGGTTTCAACACCGTTTTTCAAAAATAAAATCAGAAGAAAAAAGAAAAGCTCTTGCCGAAGACCCGGCTTACGATGTGCGGCACCGTCAATACGTGTTGCGATTTATTCCGGTAAGCCACTTGCAGGAAACGCTTAAAACCCAGGCGGTCTCCGAAGTCACCGCCTGGCTCAATCGTTCTCACCGGATTCCGTACACCCAAAATACCGGAACCGAATACCCCCCCTTTCGGACAGCCATGGCCCGGCATTTGTCGTTCCTTATGGGGGCCCGGATTCCACCCGAAATCCTTTTCGTCGGACCCAGCTTGGAGGTGCTGGTCTATAATTTTTTGCTGGCCACAGTTTCCAGCTTGAACTTGGGTATGGCCGGATTCAAATCAAAAACAACAAAAGAGGGAGAAATTGAGATGGAAGGAATGATGGATACAACCGACGCTCCTCCCATTGTTTTTGTTGATCCTCTGTTGGAATCAATCAAAAAATCTCTGGAACCCTACAGCCACTATTGGGATTTTGATGAGGCCGAAAGGGCATGGGCCACTGTCCGGATTTATTCATTGGGCAACCCCGATATTGAATTAGAGGAATTTCTGGAGGAAGGAAGAATCGTTGGCAGTTATGCTCTTTTCATTGCCGGGCCGGATGATAGCCATCGTTTGGACGAATTGTCGCGACTGTTGCAGGAACATCCGGAGTATCGTCAGGATACTGCAATCCTCTGGCAAAACAGCGATCTTCCGGCAGGACAGACGCCGCTGGCCACTCTCATTCTCTGGAACAACCCGGTTCGGGAGGCAATGACAATGATCGGGGAAGATACCTATTCAAGAATTTCAACTCTGCAGGCTGTTTATGAGACAGCTCTTTTGGATCAAATAGGGGAAGGGGATGCCGTGCCCCTACTCCCCGAATTGGGACCCTATCCCGATGAGGAATCAACGGAGGATCTGGCTCCCCGTGCTCTTTTTCTTTCCCTCTTTCAATCGCATCCCCCTCCATTACCGGAATCGGCAAGTACGATTGACTTGAGTTTCGGTGAATCGGAATTTGCCGTTCCGGATGAATGGATTCCCCATTTGACCACTTCCCTTGCCAGGGAAGCTAATCCCCTCAAAGTCCAGAGAGCGATCGTCCGTCTGCTGACAGCTGAAAAAGGGCTCCCATTTAAAACAGATGAAGTGGTTCTAGGGAGCGGCGTTCATCCGCTGATTGAACGGACCATCGATTTTTTTGACGACGGTGATCCCTTCCGGGTCATGATCCCGGAAGGATCTTATGGGCAGTTTCTTTCCACTATTTTTATTGGTGGAGGAGATGATGAAACTTTTGAGATCTCCCCTTCTCAAACTGATCAGGAATTAATAGACGCACTCAACAAGGCGTATCGAAAAGAGGACAAGGATAATCCGGTCAAGATTCTCCTTCTTACAAATCCGAGCAATCCGGGGGGCCGCTACTATTCGCGGGAGCAGTTGATAACCATTGTCCGCTTTTGCCAAAAACATCGGATTTTTATTCTGACCGACGAAATCTTCTGGAACACGGAAGACCCTGCGTTTGAAGGAGATAAAGTTTCTTTATTTGAGTTGTTGGAGGATCCTCAGGTGGGGCGATTTTTGGAAGCCCATTTGATTGGTTTTGGGGGAATTTCAAAAGAGTTTGCCTTTGGAGGGGGGCGATTCGGGTTTATGTTTTCCAAAAACAAAAATCTCCTCCAAAAGATTGCCAATCAACAAATGACTCCCGTCAACGAATGGGGGCTCCGCCTTGCTCATGCCTCTTACGATCCCCTCTTTCGCAGGGCGCACACCACAGCCCATCGACAGTGGCTCTCAGAGCAGAGAACGGGGATGATCGATTTTTTGAATCCTTACGCCGATGCCGGAATGATTCGTTTTGAAAAACCGGAGGCCGGTTATTTTGCGGAGGTGGATGTTTCCCAATTCTTTGGTTTGACGATCACAACTGCCAAGGGACGTTGGACGATTGATGAAGAAGGAAAAAATTTGAGGGAAGTTATTTTTGAATCGTGTGACATCAAAATTTCTCCGGTCGGCTGGTCGGGAAATCCAAAAACCCTCCGCCTTGTTTTTTCCATCCAAAATCTTCCGGAAGCTCTCTCACGTCTCAAACCTTTTTTCGATGGCGCCCTGGTAGCTTGGCAACATCAAACGGTTGAAAAATCGGAACCGCTTGGACCTGTTTCTCTGGATGAAAAATCAGAGACCGATCCGGATCCGGAAAATGATGGCGGAAATCATCGAGGAAGAAAGAGAAGTTATCGTAAGGGAGCAGGAACAGGGATAGCCCGGCCCCGACAAGCCAAAGTGCTCCCGTTTCGCGCCCCTACGATTCCTAAATAAGATTTAAATATCTGTTTTTATTATTAATTTTTTTAGCAACTTTTTCAGTGAATTGCCGATAAATAAGACATGACAAGAGACTATTTATGGCCGGACCTGTTATTTCATCAGATGATAAACTAATCCACTACGACTACTGGGACAAAAAATTCGATTCTATCGAAGAATTCCTTCCTCAGCTTTCCATTGCGGAAGATGAGAAAAAAAAGATCCAGTCAGAGGTAGACGGAGCTCAACACTACCTCGCTCAGATGGCGCCATCAAACGAGTTAAACCGATCCCAAATCCAATATTTACATACAGCCAGAATCAAGATTGTTGAAGCCATGAGGCGGGGAAGCCTGGAAAAAATGCGGGAGGCCAATCGTCATAACAAGCGAATGGAAGTGATTGGAAAAACGGGGGAGATTGTTTCTTATGTGGGCATGGGCGTAGCCATCGGTATCGCCACTGCTGGCGTTGGTTCGGCGGTGACGGCCGCCGTCATGACAGATGGGGCGCTGGCCGCCGGAGCTGTCGGAAGCACAGCCGCTATCACAACCGGTGTTTCAACCGGCACGGCGGCTATTGTGGGAACTTCGGTCGCTACAGGCATGGGAGCTGGCCTGGGGGCCTTTTCCGGAGCGGCCCGAACGGTGGGGGAGTCGTACTGGCTTAATCAAAAAGCGACTGCGGAGCAGTGGAAAAAAAATATCATCATGGGAACGGTAGAAGGAACAATGGCCGCCTTTGGCCCATCGGCCGGACGGGCTATTTATCAAACAGTCGCCGCCAAGGAGGTACTGACCTCCGCCAAGAGAATCGGTCTTGTCATCGGACAGAATGTCATCGATGGAACATTGAGTGGGAGCGCCATCGAAACAACCCGTTCCATCACCCAACAAATTTACGATGAACAGGCCTCCTGGGATCAGATTGACTGGGAAAGAGTGGCCTCGTCGGGGGCCATAGGGGCCGGCATCGGTGCTTTGGGGGGATTGATTTTGCCGGCGGTCATTCGTGGCGGGAGTCGAATGGTCAATGCCGCCGGAGGAAAGATCAGGTCAAAGCCGATTGCTGGGGCCTCTGCTGATCCGCCTGTTACCGATCCCATGCAGAATCCTCTGGAAGCAGGAAAAAAAGCTATGTCCGCCTATCTGCCCGATCCCCAAAGAACCCGTCCCGTTCCTGGTAATCATCGCGTTGTCCCGGCAGAGGGGGTGCGCCCTATCCCCAAAGCCGTCATGGAAGATCCCCCTTTCAAAACCATTCATAACGGTGATCCTCACAAACGACTTGTTCCTCATCGTGTTGTGGAAGCGCTAAACTATTTTGGCTTGAGACTTTACAAAAAAAATGTCTCAGTTGGGGATCTAGACCCTTCTTCTCCCGATTATGCAGCTGCCCTGCAAAGCCGTCTCCGTGACGATCTGGATGACGATACCATCAAAGGGATATTACGTTTTTTTGGCGTGAACTGTCATACGGACAACGCCTGGGCTCAGCAGATCCAATGGGCCAAGGCGGGATGGGCCGACGGTAAAAAAATAGCGGAGGGAAACGGGGTCCGCCGCATTATCATGGATGCCGACGACACAGTCGTTGATGGATGGAATCCTCATTGGGCTGATCTCCCTTTTCCTCTTTCAGCAAACTCTCCTGTTACCTGGATTAAAGCCCCCATCGCCCTGTTGCACCTTGTTTCACCCATCAATCTGGGAGGGATGAATTATGTCGTTCAGGCTCGGCCAGCCACTTATGAAATCTTCCAAGTTTTAAGAACTGGAAAAACGATTCCGGTTAAAACAGACGGTTTCAGACGGATGCTCTCCAAAGTCTATGCCCTTTTCCCAACAAGGCGTTTTGCCCATACTGGAAAACTTCCCTACCAGAAAGTCAATTACGTGGATGATATCGCAAGAAACCGCCTTCTCCGAACCGCCGACGAACAGGCGTTGGGAATGGAAAAACTGAGTGAGGAACTGGAGAGTCTTCGTTGGGAAGGATTGCCACCCCCCCTGAAAGAAGCGATCGCGGTGGCTGTTTTTCATAGCAAGGGGTACAAAATGAAATTAAGGGAACTCGATCGGTTGACCGATCCCGATTTGGATGATGTCTATGATGCAAACCTGGTCGATAATGCCTCCTATTATTCCCAATTCTGGAGTCATACGGGAGGAAGATCGATTTGGATTCCTGATCGACATATGTCTCTTTTCGGAGGGCACTATGCCTCGGGCGATTGGCTGGGGGGATTGAATCTCCTTTTCAGAAATTTTGGCTTCCAGAGACTGGCGGATTTGACCAACCGTGTGGGGAGGCTCAACAATCTTCCCCGCAGTAAATATGGAGCAACCGATCAAATGTTGACCGCCCTGGATGACTTGGAAAAGAACGGCAAGAATAGAATTGCTTTCAATACCCCTCCCCCGGCGGACACCCTCAAGAGATTAGTCCAGCTTTTCTACCGCCCCATGCCAAATACCGGCCTCGCTTCAGGAAACGAAGTTCAGAGGGGAACCGTTTACCTCCCCTGGGGGGTTAAAACATATTATTTTGATGCGTTGAGAGAACAGAGCAAAAGTATTGTGGATCGAATCAAGGCAAGATTGTTAAATGAAGTGGATCAAGACGGCGTTTCGGCCTACGAAAAAGCGAGCAAACTCTTTAAGAACGTCTCCACCCGGGAGATGCAGGAAATCAACTATGGCGATCTGCCCCGCCCCCCGATTCCCAGAGATTCCCCTCCTGACGATCCGACAGCGGGATAAAAGACTCCTACCACACCGCCTTCGAGTAATGTTTACGAATGGAGCGATCTTTGGTGAGGAGGGAGGCCTTGTGAAGAACAGCGTGTCCTACCAAAAGACGATCAAAGAGATCACGCGTCCAGGTAAGGCCGCTCGCCTTCCTGACAATATCGTCGAAAGAATCAGTGGGAACCTCCAAAGCGGCGCGTACCCGCAGATCATCCAGCATGACCGCACCCCCTTCTGTTATTCTGCCAATTTCATGAAGATAATCAATTTCCAGGATGCTTACCGGACTGACTAAACGTTCTTCGGCAGCATCCAGTCGAGCTTTGGAATGGGGTGAAAATTTTTCGCTTTCGCCATTATAGAGCCAAATGATGGCATGAGTATCTATAAACAGGGCTTCCAATATTTGCTCCAATCAATATGAACCAGATCCTCCGGATCCCCCCGAATCACATTCCTTTTGACAAGATTGTCAAAAACACTTGGACCGTCTTTTTTGGATTTTCCTCTTTTGGCAACCAGTTTGATCAAGACTCCCTTGCGTTCTACCACAACCGGTTTTCCCGTTCTTGCCACACCGTCAAGAACCTTGTAAATATGTTGTCTTAAACTTGTGGCTGTCATGCTCTTCATAATCCCGCGCTTCGCTCTGGCAAAGCCAGATGCTTTACTTTTTCTTCAACTTGAGGATACCAAATACGTACGTTATAGTCAACCAAGACGTACGTCTACCGCCTGTTTGATTTCAGGCTGGGGAGTCACCTCTTTGGTAGGCCTCCTAAACGGTTGCACAAACCATTTGTTCAGGGTGTTTTTGATGACTGTCGGTTTGTGGGTGAGGGAATACATATAGAAGGGAACCACACAGCCGCATCGGTCGCAGTCCGCCTTGTCTCCCAGCATGCACTTCGCCTTGCGGATTCCGGAAGGATCAAACGAGGAGGATCTTTTGGAAAAAACACAGGCATCGGTTACTTTTTTGGACCGATGCGACCGCATCAGTTCCAACACTTCTTCATCAATGGCCAAAAAAGAGGGATAACTTCTTTTAAGCTGGATCAGCCGGTCGATGATTTGATCCCGCTCTTCTAAGGGAATAACCAGGTCATCGGAGAGTGTTTCGATCGGCGTGTAAAAATCAAAACAGAAATTCTTCACATTCGGGTGTCCGCGCCATTCGTGAAAACTCGATTCGATCGTTTTTTTGTTCAGGTTATTAATGCAGGTGGCAATGGTGATCGGCACCGGCGATTCAGAAATTGTTTTTTTGATTTTCTGGTACAACCCCGGCTTGTTTCTTACCAGATCGTGGCGTTGTTCGTCCCCATCGATCGAGACGTAAAAATTAACATTGTCCTTCCAGTCGGGAATGGGAAACGAACCGTTGGTGACAATGGTATTGTATTTAAAAAGTTTGCGCCCCTTGTCGATCAAATCCTTGCGCAAGAGGGGTTCTCCCCCCACCCAGGTGCACTGCAGGAAGGGGATGGTTTTGTTTTTTTTCATCTCCAGCAATTTTTCATACCATTCATCCGCTTTCAGTTCATGTTCTTCCACATCCTGTTCAAAAAAATAACAGTGCCGGCACCGGAGGTTACATTTGTTGGTGACATCAATCGAGACAAAACCATCTTTGGGAAAACCAAAAAGAAAAAAATAGCCTTTAAGCAAATCATACTTTGTGGGAAAAAAGCGGCGTTTTTGCATAAAAAAACTCTACTCACACGCCAGATGACGAAGAATCTGGCTTTGCCAGTTCTGAGCCCGGGGGCCTGCTTCATCGCGATCCGCCAAAGGCGGAGAGCGGGAAGCTTTTCAATGAAGATTCACATCGTGACGGGACACTGGTTTGGGTTCCTGCGAGACAACAGCCGGCGCTTCGAAGAGAGCCATCGGCATCAGCCCCCCCAGCAAATAATCGATCACTCCCCGGATGGCCGATTCCATTTCAAACTGATCGTTTTGAATCCACCAAGAAATAATTTCTTTCACCGAGCCGATCATACAACGGGCCACCAGCTCTGTCGGCAGGGGGCGAAAAAGGGCGGAGGCCACCTGGGCATCCAGGTTATGCCTGATAATCCGGGTCAACTGATCGTAGAAAAGCCCCAGTTTGGAATCAAACGAGGGATCCAGGCCGCTCGCCTGAAAAAGAATGATCTGGGTTAATTGCCTGTTCCGGGTCACCGTTTCCACCAGGTCGGCTGACAGCATTCGAAAGTGTTCGTTTAAGTCCCCCTCAGCCGGCAGGCGGACAGAATTTATTTTGGCCACATTCCGGGTCAGCTCCATCAAAAAACGGTCTAGCAAACCGTTAAAAATATCTTTTTTGCTTTTGAAGTAGAGATAAAAAGTACCACGGGCCACATCCGCTTCGTGGATAATTTCGGACACCGAAGTTTTGGAATAACCTTGACGCGCAAAAACTTGAATGGCCGCGTCCAGTATCAGTTGTTCCCTCTTCCGACGATTCATATAACTTGGGGCCCCTTCGTCCCGTTTGTTGCTATTCGCATTTTTTATTTCGGGCCTCAGATGGCCCTTCATCCAGCACTCAAAAGCCTTTGAGTGCTGGATAAACCCCCCGCGCCTCACACTGGCAAAGCCAGATGATTTGCTTTCCAACCTCTTTAGTGTCAGTCGAAAGAAAATGTCAATCGCGAAGATAAAAAATTGGCTTGAAAAAGGATGTGGAAATAGAGAATGAATTGGGGTAAGATAAGGTGGAATGAAACCAAAAAAAAAGATTCTCATCATTGATGACGAAGGGGAAATTTTGGAGTTCATCAGTGTCCGTCTGGAAGCCCAGAATTTTGAATGTCTGACAGCGGAAACAGCCATTGAAGGACTGACAATGGCCACCCAATCAAAACCGGATTTGGTTCTGCTGGATCTTAATCTCCCCAAAATGAGCGGGTTCGGTTTTTTGAGGGAAATCAAGGGGGATCCGAAACTGTCAGATATTCCCGTCGTGGTTTTTACCGCTGTGGGAAACGAAGATGTGGCGCGCGAAGCGATGGAATTGGGCGCTTCCGGCTTTCTGGTTAAAACCTGTAATGCCAGGGAACTGACCTCCATGGTCCAGGAATACATAGAGTAATTTCTTCCCAAACATTATTGACAGCCGGCTTCATTGTTTTGGATAAAAAAAATTCCCTGACAAGACAAGTCAAACAGCCAAATCTTTTAAGTCAACAGGATTTGGCTGAATTCGGTTTTAAGGTGAAGATATAGATGATGACATTTTGTAAGGTTCCAACATAAAATACCCCCGTGGTTTTAAATAGTGTCAGCGGTGGAAATGCTCTGCGGTGGGAGTCTCAGCGGGTTCCGTTCCACGAGGTTTATTATTTCAAAACGGCCAATGCCAGCGAGGGGTGGTCCTTTTGGGCGCGGTATACTCTCCTGGTTCCTCGCAACGCGGGGCAGGAAGCCCAAGCGGCTCTGTGGGGGATTTTTTTCCGCAGAACGCCGGATCATGTAATGCGTCTAGTTCCCGATTGCGTTGCCATCAAGCAAACGAGAAGGCTTCAGGATTTGGATCCCCTTCATGCGGAACGATTTATTGATTTGGGCTCCGGGCACCTTTCGTTGGACGGAGCCCGCGGGCTTTTGGAGGATTCAGACCACAAACTCACATGGGATTTAAAATTTGAAGATCCCAATTTGTCGCTCGCTCTTTATCGCCCCTCTTTGCTTTATTCCCTCCCCTTTCCCAAAACCAAATTTGTGGAGCCGAGGCTATCGACGCATGTGTCCGGAACCGTGACTGTTGATCGAACGGTCTACAAAGTGGAGCATGCTAAAGCTCATCAGGCCCACTTGTGGGGAACCGAGTATGCCCAACGGTGGGCCTGGGGAAATTGCAATGACTTTATCGAAGACCCGACTGCTGTTTTTGAAGGACTCTCCGCACAAATCAAGTTGGGACCGTTGACTTCCCCCTGGGTTACTCTTTTTTATTTTGTGATTGATGGACAGGAGTTTTGCGCCAACGGCATCAGCCGGTGGTTTAAAAACAAAAGCCGACATGATTTGCTGGAATGGGAATTTGAGGTTCTCACATCCGGAAAAAAAATCACCGGAAGCATTAGACGCCCTCTTCCAGATACCGTGGGGGTGGAATACCTGGGACCGAAAGGAGAGAAGCGCTATTGCCACAGCAGTATGTTGAGCTCCATTGAACTGACGATCTACCGCAGAGAAAAAAAATATTGGATGTTGGAAAAAACGCTCACTTCCCCTGCCTGTGCCTTTGAAACTGTTGAACCGAAACAGGACCATCGGGTTCATTTTGTGCTTTGAAAAACTCTCTCAATTTTGGTTGCCTAGAATTTGTCAATATTTTGACATAACATTATAACACTAATTTTTTGAAATAGTCTAAAAATTGGATATAATATGATCCATGTCAAAAACAATGAGGGGGATTGTTGTTTTTTCTGTTTTATTTATATTTGTCTCGATAAACATCATCGGCTTCAATAACGGAAATGTTATTTTACTGCACCAAATTCCCGGTACCCATTCGATCATCATCACCGATGATCGGACCCTGGTGCGATTGGAGGAGAGTGGAACCCAATATACTTATTATCAAAAAAACGATGGATCCTTCCATATCACGGTCGTCGGCCCTGATACTGATGCGAGGACAATAACGGGGGAGGCTTATTCCGGGTCAGCCACAGTATCTGAAACGGGATTTGATCAGCTTGTTTTTACCTCGGATAGTTTATGATTGTTTCTTGCTGAATCTCTACGAACGTTTCAAGGCTCTGCGAATCTCATCGTGGTTTCCAATCAGGACAAAAGAGATTTTTCCCTTTTCCATGGTAAAAAGGATCCGGTCTTTGAGATCGATCCGTATTTCCCAAAAAGGGTTCCTTAATTTTTTCAAGCCCAGCCCTTCAGGCTTCGGGGCCCCCTCCAGAAAATGAACCAATTCGCTCAAAGCCTCTCTCGCTTTTTCCCTGCGGATGTCGGTTAATCCCTTCCAGGTCCTGTCAAAGGAGGGTTTACGCTCAAAAATCATCGGGTAAATTATTTGAGACTTTTAAGAAATTTTTTGCCGCTTAAGTAGCGGCGTCCTTTTTGGCCGGCCAGTTCCGCTATCACTTGCCACTCTTCATCACTCCAATCGTCTTCTGTCGGCCTGATTTCTGCTTTTTTCAGCAGAACGCCGCCGGGAACAGGTTCCATCATCACCAGAGCCCCCTTTTCCAGGTTAAGCGTATTTCGCAGAGCCTTCGGGAAGGTCAGTTGCCCCTTGGAGGATAAGGTTGAGAGATACATAGCTTCCATTTTAATCGGGGTAGCCGGATTGTTCACTTTGTCCAGCTCCTTAACAAGTTTTAACTGATTTTCCGAAATAAATCAATGTAAAATTTCCTTTATTCCTTATTTTTAAGGTCTTAGAGAAGGTGCCTTATAGAAGGTCGAGAAAAAGAAAAAACAGAAAACAATTGCGATTTCTAGCAACTTTCCTAAATTCCATCCGATAAAGGATTATTAGATGACAATCAAGCGTATCAAACCAGAAGGTGATTTCTCTCTGCATGCTGTTCCCGCCGTGGAGGAGGCTGGAGAGAGGGTTTCTGCACCTCCTGAGGAAGTGTCGCCGGAAGAGGCGGATACCTATGTGGCAGGATATCCGGAGAGGGTCCCCACGCTCCAGACGCCCCCCCTTGCTGTCGACCTGCATCGGGATCCCGACAATAGTCTGATCTGCAATTCCTGCTGGCGTGAAAATGTAATCGCCGATTCAGATCATCATTTCTGCATCCATTGCGGCAGTTCGCTCCGGTTGGGGCATGCGCTCGCCTCCCTTCCAGTCAGCAAGAAAGAGGAGGTAGCGATTCTTTTTGTCAAAGTTTCCGGCTATCAACATTCGGACCCGGAAACAGCGGCCGGGTATCTGGAGGATTTCAGGCGTATTGTCGGGAACAGTGTTGGGGCGATGGGGGGATTCGTCAAATTTATGGGGGACAAGGCGATCCTGGCATTTGGAGCTTTGGATAATGTGAGGGGAAACAGAGCCCGTTCCAACAGTATGAGGGCCCTTCAAACCTGGCAAATGATCGTTTCCGAATTAAGCAAACCCCTTTTAGTTTCGGGGGGAGCGCATCTGGGGAAAATCGTGGCGGGGACTCTGGGAATTACCGGAGAAAAAAATTATGATTTGTTGGGAACCGATGTCAATTTTGCATCTCGGCTTTTGGGGCCTGCTACGGCAGGCCAGGGACTGGTTTTAAGTCTCCCTTTTCAGAAAGTGTTGCTGGAGCATGGTTTTTATGGAGCTGATTTTGAGGCTGAGGTCACTCTCAAGGGTTTTGAAGGGCAGCATGAAATTTTCAGACTCTCCCCCTCTTCCACAACTGACATTCCCTATCCCGGGACCACAGACCCGACCCAGACCATTGAACTGCCAACCTGTACTCGTCATCAGGAATCAACGGCTCCTTATTGCCCTCACTGCGGCAATGCCTCGGGAGCAACGGAGGATGACCGGTCAAACAGCGCAGAAAATCGGAATGTGATTGTGCTTTCTGTTGATATGGTGGGATTTTCCACGTTGAGCAACAGCTTGAGTCCTTCAAAAATTTTCGAGTGGGTTGATAATTTCTACGCGGTGGCCGAACCGATTTTTACCCGTCATCATGGAACCATCATTGAACGCAATGGTGACGAACTTGTTGTTCGCTTCGGGGTTCCTTCGGTGGGGAACAATGCGATCAATGCCGTCCTGGCAGGCATCAATCTCCGGGAAGCTCTCGCCGATTGGAATCACCGCCATCAGGGACCTCCCATTCGGGTAAGGATGGGAATCCACTCTGAAAAGGCGCTGGTCAAGGGGAGAACCACCCTCGGATCGGTTGTCGAAAAAGCCCAGGCGAGGCAGTCTTTGGCTTCCGCCGGAGGTTTTTTGGTTGACAGTAAAACGGCAAAATTGGTTGAGGACTGTTTTGTCATGAATCAAACAGAGACAGGTTATGAAATAGTGGAAGCCATTCCGCAGGCGATCGATTTAGTCAGGCGGCGATCGCAAGCCATTCCCCCTGTTGGAAGAGAGAGGGAAATCCAAACAATCAGGGAAGCCTTTCAAGAAGCAAAAAAAGGGCATTTGCAAATGCGGCTTTTGGTGGGCAACCCTGGTTCCGGCAGACAATCGGCACTAAACCATTTTTACCTCGAACATTCTGCCGAGTTGACCATTTTGTCAGGCCAGATCACCGATTGGCAGGCCGATCCTCTTCGTTTGGTCCTGCGGAAAATGGTGGAGGACGAAGAGAAATTAAATCAATGGATCCGCCGAGTGAATGTGCATCGTTGGGGGGTTAAAGAAATCCCCTATGGTTTTACAGACCTTTCTGATCTTCTCAAATCTGTCCTGGGGCGTTATGTGGGACTTGAAATGAAAGAATCGGAAGGAATGAAATTTTTGAGGCAAAATCCGGCCCAGCTTCGGGCCTGGACAGTCAGGGGAGTTGGTCTTTTTTTACGGGCGCTGGCCCAAAAAAAAACGCTGGTTCTTGATTTGAGGGATCTGGACAGAGCGGACCCCGAATCACTCGATTTTCTGAGGGATGTGATCGGGCAGAATCAAAATTGCCCTATTTATATTCTCGCAACCGCCTCCCAGGGAATGAGAGAAGAGGATGCAGAGTATAAAGAAATTATCTTTAAGAATCTCGATCGGGAAAACGCCCAAAAACTTGTTTTGGCCATTCTCGTAAAGGAAGATCTTGCCTCCGAGCAGATTGAAGAAGGGGAAATTCCCGCTGAATTACATCACATCATTTCAGCCGATGTATTCGATCTCTTATATTCGCAATCTGCCGGCAATCCTCTGTACCTGGCAGAACTGACGCGTGCGGCTTATCAAAAAGGGGTTGTTTTTTGGAACAGAATTTCCTCTCAATGGGAGCTGAAACCATTAAGTCATGGTGAAAAAAACCAGATTCCGGCCACTCTGGATGAAGCCCTTTTGTCCCGTCTGGATGATTTAAACTCTGCTGAAAAAAATCTTTTTCAGGCGGTTGCCTGCCTTGCGGATCGGGAAGGGGTTTTTTGGCTGGAACCGTTGTTGCATTTCATGCAGAGCAGCGCTGACAATCAGATTGCCTATCATGAATCGGAGATTCATGCGCTTTTGGCCCGGTTGGAGCAGAAGGGGATTGTCGCCTACCAGGCCGGTTCTTCCCACCACAATGGGACGGAATATCGGATTACTCCTCCCTTGCTGGCTTCCGCCCAGTATCAAATCATTCCCCCGGGGATCAGAAAAAGAATTCATTCCATCTATTATGAATGGTTCTCCGAACAGGCAACATCGGAGAGGTCCCCCTCCCCTGCTTTGGTGGGGATAGCCGCCCGTCATGCCCGGGGTGCCGAACGTTACCGGGAAGCTTATGAACATTATTTGAGAGCCATGTCAATGGCCGGCGGGAGCTTGGCCGATCAGAAAACCGAAGCAATCCGTTATTCCGAGTTGGCGGAAGAGAGCCTCCATCGTTCAAATCTTGAAAACCCCCATGAACCTCTTTTTGATTTGCTGAATCTCAGGGCAGAAATTTATTCCAAACGAATCGTGAGAGAAGGATGGGAGAGAACGCTCGTGCAGATGGAAAAACTTCTGGAGTTGGATCCTTCGCTGGATGAAACCAGACAGCTGTTGGCTCACCTCGCTCGCGGGGATTACGAGGTTAAAGTCAACAATGATCCCCAATTTTACGGCCAACATGATCAAAAATGGCATCGTCGATTGGATCAGGTTCCGCCCGAATTGGCGGCCCGTTATTATTTTAATATCGGTCGAAGCTATTCCATTGACAGCCATCATCAACAGGCCATCCAAGCCTACAATCAAGCGGCCACTTACGCTTCCAGGGGGGTCGATCGGAAAATCGAAGCCAAAATTCTGATGGGGTTGTCCTCCACCTTTCTTCGGTATGGGTCCTACCAATCTTCTCTCGATTATGCCAAACAGGCTTTGCCCCTTCTGGAAGAGGCAGGCGATTATCATCATGCCTGTTATTGTCTAATCAATATGTATGAAGATCTGTTTCAATTAAAGAGGCTTGAAGAAGCGGCAGAGATGATTACCAGAGCCAATGATCTGGCCCTCCGTTTGGGGGACCAGGAAGCGATTGGCTACAGTTATTTGAATTGGGGGATTTTGCTGGCGTATCAGCAGCCAGAGCGGAGTCTTGCTCTTCAAAAAATTCAAGAAGCGGTAAAAGTTTCGAGAGATTCCGGCCTCACCCATATGCTGGCTGTATCGCTCTACACACGCGGATTTCTTATGTCTATGGATCGCCCTGAACAGACAGACTCTGATGCTCACGAAGCGCTCGGTTGCCCCGGCATCTCTCCATCAGTCAGGGCCTCAGCCCTGTTTGTAATGGCAGTCGGCCACTGGAGAGGGGGACGGAAGAGGGAAACGCATGATGCTCTTGTCGAAGCCCTTCAACTGCGTCGTCAGCTTCAGGGACCGATCAACGATTTTGACACGGAGTTGAAACAGTTTGCCCTTTCACAGGCTCCCGAACTGGAACGGGATGATCCGACATTCCGTCACTTGATTTCGGATATTTCTCCCGACATATTATCGTCTCCCTCCCCTCTTCTCCCGTTCCCCTCTCGCCAGGCGGAGGAGTACAGCTTGGATGAAGCGGTAGAGGAAAAGAAACCAGAGGAAAGCAACCCGGCGGGACGGCCATCTTTTGTATCAGGGGAAAGATTGAAGTTAGCTGGCAGGCGTACAGCAAAAGGTTTCCGTCCGGTGGAAATTCTAAAAAAATAAAACGGCAGAGATGGTTTTTTGTCTGACCATTCTCTGCCGTCTTGTGACCCCCCGAGCGTTTTGGTTAAGCTTTTATCTTTTCGGAGTGCGTCCCCAGTTTCCGATGCTTTCGCAAACAATTGTCTGTTTGCCGTTATCAGAAACGAGCGATGCAGTCCGCGTTGCGGCATCGGCCGTAAAACTTACGACCAGCATTGTTGCCACAACCATCAAGTACATAATGACATCCTTTGTCATATTATCCCCTAGCCCACCCGTTGTTAAATGACTCGATCGCCCCCGGAGGAAGAATCTGGCTTTGCCAGTTCTGACCACGGAGGCCCCCTTCATCGCGAAGTCCTTGACAAGCTTGTCAAGGACGAAGCGGGAAGGAATATTAAATAACCATGTTGATTCCAGCCCCCGCCACAAACGAGACAAGGAAAATTGCGATGCCTGCTAGAATCAAAAATATTTTTTTTTCCATTTTAAGTCTCCATTCACCCCGTACAGATATACACTCGCAAACGGCATGCCAATCCTTGCTAAATTATTAAGTATATGAAATTATTAATTATTTTAATTAATTGACCGTTTTATATATATTCATTTAAGAATATTTTTTATTATGTAAATATTTACTTAAGATGCTTATCCGGTTGTCACCCCTTGGGTGTGAGACATTAACCCGACTTCAATTTCAAAAAAATTTAGCATCTGACCCCCTATGGCTTTTTCTTTGTCATCTCAAAACGATTTTGGTAGCTTGACTTAATCGATGTCCATCTTCTCAAAATATTCTGCGATTGTAATCGGAGGGGGGCATGCTGGAACTGAAGCCGCCTGGGTGTTGGTTCGCCGAGGGCATTCCACTCTTTTGTTGACCGGCAACATCGATATGATCGGCCATATGAGTTGCAATCCGGCCATCGGTGGTTTGGGGAAGGGGCATCTCGTGCGGGAAATCGATGCCCTGGGGGGATTGATGGGAAAACTGGCGGACGCAACCGGCATCCAATACCGAAAGCTCAATACCAAAAAAGGAACTGCCGTTCAGGGAACCCGATGCCAGAGCGACATGGTGATTTATAAACAGAAGGTCAAACAGACACTCGAATCTTTGCCTCTTCTAAAAATCAAACAGGCCCTTGTTAAAAAAGTCCTGATCGATGGAAATAAAATCGCTGGCGTTGAAACTTTGATGGGAGAAAAATTTTTGTGCGATGTCCTGGTCATCACCACCGGAACTTTTATGCGGGGGCTCTGTCATATTGGGCTTACCCATACTCCGGGAGGACGAATGGGGGATGTGACTTCCCAGGATCTTTCGGAAAGTTTGCGTTCGCTCGGTCTTGAATTGGGGCGACTGAAAACAGGCACGGTTCCCCGGTTGGATCGCAAGTCGATCAACTACAACGGGCTGGAAGCGCAGTGGGGGGATACTCCCCGTCCCCGATTTTCTTTCTCCCCAGTCGAAAATAATTTTACACAGGTTCCCTGCCACGTTACCTACACCAACGAAAAAACGCACGACATCATCCGAAACAATCTCGACCGCTCGCCGATGTTTACCGGGGTTATCCAGGGAGTTGGCCCCCGTTATTGTCCCTCCATCGAAGACAAAATTCACCGGTTTGCCGACAAATCACGTCATCAAATTTTTTTGGAACCGGTCAGTCTTTCGTCCCATGAAATTTATCCCAACGGCATTTCCACGTCGCTCCCTTACGATGTCCAGCTTGCTTTTGTTCGGACAATCCCGGGACTAGAAAATGCGGAAATCATGCGCCCCGGATATGCTGTTGAGTATGATTATGTTCCCCCCACTCAGTTAAACCATTCTCTGGAGACTAAACAAATTTCGGGTCTTTATCTGGCCGGTCAGATCAATGGAACCACCGGCTACGAAGAAGCGGCCGCGCAAGGGTTGATGGCGGGAATTAATGCCAGCCTGAAATTAAGAGATGAAGAACCTCTAACCCTCTCCCGTTCGGAAGCCTACATCGGGGTTTTGATCGACGATTTAGTTACGAAAGGAGTGGGGGGAGAGCCCTATCGGATGTTTACTTCGCGCGCGGAATACAGATTGTGGTTGAGAGAGGACAATGCCGATCGGCGCCTGCGCGATTACGGCTATAAACTGGGGCTGGTGACAGATGAGGAATACGGGGAATGTCAGAAAAAGAAAAAAAGGGAAGAAGATTTTTTGGATTATTTGAAAAAAGAGATTCTTTATCCGACGGAAGAAACCAATCATAAATTAAACGCTCTGGGGGAAGCGCCGATCAAAAATCCGACTTCGCATTACGATTTTTTAAAACGGCCGAAAGTTGATTTTGAATTGTTGTCAAAAATTAATGACTGGAGGGGCGAATCTTGTATTCGCCCTATTGAAGGGCGATCACAAGGATCGCCCCTCCAGGACGAATTGTCCCCTTTGCTCTCCTCCATCAAATACGAAGGGTATCTAAATCATTATCGGGACGAAATCCGAAAAATGATAAAAAACGAAGAGATAAAAATTCCCCCCACCTTCACCTTCATGGGGATCAGCGGCCTTTCGCGCGAGGTGGTTGAAAAACTGGAAAAAATCCGTCCGGTCAATCTGGGACAGGCTGGACGAATTCCGGGAATCACCCCAGCCGCCGTTTCGATTATTCAGATTTATCTTAAAAGGCACCCCAAAAATGTGAGTATGGTTGGTTAATTGTTAATAAAAAGAACACAACTTTTTTTCTTCTCGGCCGATAATAAATCATGTTTTTCCCTCTCTTATTCTTGGGTTGTGGTCAGGAGCTTTTCATCGGTGAGAAGGTCAGTTCTTCCTCAAACTGTAAAAGATACAATTATATCAATCGATCCCTGGTTTGAAGGGGATGTCGAATTGGATTTACTCGCCTTGATGGATATAACGGTTTCGGGATCCGATGACAAAGAATGCCTCGACATCCCTTTCGGTTTATCGATGACCACCGATGTTGATTCCGAAGAATTTGGAGGAACCACACTGGGGTGTGAGGGAGGATGCTCCGGAAGCGGATTTCATGTTGTGGGATTATTTCCGGTCACCGATTTGGATGGAATTGATTGTCTTCAAGAACCGTTACGCTATACCGACGCCCCCCTTGTTGGCTTGAGGCTCGGATTTAATATTCTCACCTTTCCTGCCAATCCAGATGTGGAAGAGGTGCCCTCTAATTAATTGGGATAACCATGAAGTTACTTCCCAATACAAAACTTAGAAAAAATTTCATCCAACACCTTGTCATTGGTGATTTCACCGGTAATTCCCTTCAATTCATCTAACATTATACGTAGTTCTTCGACCAAGCATTCTTCAGAAATTTTATTTTTTTCAACTAAATCTGTAACTATTGATAATTCATTATAAACTTTATCAAGACTACTTTTATAACGTACATTATTCAGTACATAATTATGGTCGTATAATATTTTTGATTTTATTGAAACGTCGTATATTGTATTGATTAATTCATTAACCCCCGATCTTTCTTTCGATGACACAGACACCGAGGGAGAAGTCAAGGGAAATGCCAAGCGATCCCAAGCAGGGGGGAGGTCCGATTTACTATATATAATGATACGGGGTTTTAGTCCGGTTTGTTCAAGTAAACGATGATCATCCTCCGTCAAGGGGGAACTGGAATCGAGAAGACATAACAGAAGATCGGCTTTTTTGATCCACTCTTCAGATCGCCTGATTCCCTCTTGTTCAACTTCGTATCCCTGCCCGTTCGCTTCGCTCACGATGAAGGGGGCCTCCGAACTCAGAACTGGCACTCCTTCGACAAGCTCAGGACCCCAAGCAACGTCGAGGGGAGCCAGATTCTTCCTCATGTGGCCTGCAAAACTACGAATGCCTGCCGTGTCATAAAAGGAAGCTAAAATCCCCTCTATTTTCCTCTCCCCGTTTAAAACATCGCGGGTCGTTCCCGGTTTTTCATGAACAATCGCTCGATCCTCGTTTAATAAAACATTCAACAAACTCGATTTGCCGACATTCGGTCTCCCTACAAGAACAATTTTTAATCCCTCCTTCAACAACTGCCCGGTCTGAAACGAATCGAGAAGTTTTTTGATTTCCTGTTGGATTTCCGTCAGGATTTCTATTCCCCACTTTCGATCAAACAACTGAATATCTTCTTCCACAAAATCAAAACCGACTTCCAGCCGGGCCAAAAGTTCCAGAATTTTTTCCTCAAACCCCTGAATCGTTCTTTTTAAAAATCCCCCCATCTCCCATAAAGCATTTTTGGCCTGCCAGTCGCTTTTGGCCGCAATCAAGTTGGCCACCCCTTCCGCTTGGGATAAATCCATTTTGCCATTTAAAAAGGCTCTTTTGGAAAATTCTCCCGGCTCTGCCAGCCTCCCCCCCAAGTCAACGATAAGCCTGATGATTCTCTGCAAAACAATCGGTCCCCCATGCCCCTGAATTTCAACGACATCCTCTCCGGTAAATGAATGGGGTTTTTTCATCCAAACCGCCAAGACTTCATCCATGATTTCTCCCGATTCAGGTTCGCAAATTTTGCCAAAGTAGAGCCGGTGACTTTCAAACTCGAATGGATCAACAGAACCTTTGAAAATTTTTGAGATGATTTGAACAGAAGAAAGACCCGAAAGACGTATAATGCCAATCGCCCCTTCTCCAACGGGAGTCGCTTGAGCAACGATTGTATCTACAGATTCATCGGATAACATACACTTCAAAACCTAGTCTCCAGGCTTTGGGGTTCGAGAAACCGTTCATCGTTTGGGCCGCCCCAAACAATTCACTGCGCCATCGCCGATTTTGTCTATCACATCCCGGTTGTTAAAATTGGCTCTGGAGCTTTCTCTTAACCCCAAACCCCTCCGACTCAGGTTTTGAATGGGCTCTACCAACTCAATTATACGAAATCAAGAAGGCTCGACGCAGTGATGGGTCCTGTCCCTCCTTACCCCCAATCGACGGCTTCGATGTCGATGGCTTTTTCGACTAAAGTTGACTGTTTCTTGGCTCCATCTGCAGGCGCTCATTGGGGGGCCCCCAGTCCCAAAGGGATCCCTTAGGGATCGGGCCACCCATCACTGCGTCGTTACAAATTTGGCAAAAATCTTCTTTAAAACATCGATTCCGCTTAAATCGCGATGCATCAAATACTGCTGGACCACTGACATGACTGTATTCACCAGAATATAGATCACGAGGCCCGAAGGAAGAAAAAGCATAAAAGCGCTGAACATAATCGGCATGATCGTCATCATTTTTTGCTGGGCTGGATCAACCGACGCGGTCGGTGTTAGTTTTTGCTGAAGTGCCATCATCACCCCCAGAATAATCGGTGAAATTAAGTAGGGATCGGGAGCGGATAAATCCTTGTAAAACCAAATAAACGGAGCGTGGTACAATTCAATCGCGTTGAAGAGAACATTGTACAGGGCAATATAAATCGGCATTTGCAACAGCATCGGAAGACATCCCCCCATCGGATTGACTTTGTGTCTTTTAAACAGAGCCATCATCTCCATATTTAGTTTTTCCTTGTTGCCGGCAAATTTTTCGCGCAAGCCTTTCATCTCCGGCTGGATTTTTTGCATCTCTTTCATGGAACGCATCGCTTTGACATTCACCGGATGCAAAAGGAGTTTGATAAAAAAAGTAAGAACAATGATGGCCACCCCCCAATTGGCGACAATTTTGTGAAAAAAAATCAACAGCCAGAGAATGGGGATCGCCACAAAATCAAACCAGCCGTAATCGACGCTTCTTTCCAGATAAGCTCCCATTTTCAGCAGTTCATCCCTTTTTTTGGGACCCAGATAGGCCGAATATCTCTTTTGAACCTTCTCTCCCCCCTTTAAAACAATATCCCCATAAGAAAGAGAGGTGTAAATTCTATCCGCTGAATCTTTGCCATAGTAAACTGAAATATCTTCCCCCTCTTGTCTCGCCACCAATCCGAGCAAAAAATAACGATCGGTCAACCCGGTCCAATAGATTTTCCCTCTTTTTTCGACTTTTTCGGGCAATTTCTCCCACCTCTCCCCTGTTTCCAATTTTCCGTTTAAAAAAAGAATAGGGCTCAATTGATCAGGAGGAGGTTTCAAAAAAGAAAAAAACCCTTTTTCCCCTTCATCTTTCTTTTGAGGCCTTAAAATCCAGAGCCGAGGATTAAGAATTACCTCCTCCTCTCCTTGATTGACTATTTCAACAACCACCTCACTGGTGAAAGGTTCGTTGGACTTTCCCAGAGTGATTTTTTTTGTGACTTCAAGGTTTCTCTGAACCCCCTTGAAGACCAGCAAATCTTTCTGATTTGAATTTTTTTGAACAAATTTCACCTCAGAATCAAAAGAAGGGCTTCCCAGGGTCAAATGAAGCGCTAAAGAGTCTGTATCGCCATTCAAAAGATCAATTGAAGGGGTTGTGGGATCACTCCCCTGATGAAATTGATTCAAAATCCAGTTTTTGAGCGCTCCCGTTGACGAAGAAAACTGTGCTTTAATCTCATCGGTCTCAAAAAAAACATCGGCTACTGAACTTTCAACTTTTTGGGGAATGAGAGCCACCGGAAGAGATGAAGGGGGCCTGTCCGGTACGGAAGTCGGTTTTTGAGACGGATTCGCTGTTTCTGTCGGTGAAGGAGGAGGGAGGGGAGGGGAAATCCAGGTATAATAAACAAAAAGGACCGCGACACTTAATATAAAGGCTATGAGTGTTCTTGCTGACTGCATGATGGAAAATCAACTCCTCCTTCACAAAAGGGGTGACACCTTAAAATTCTCCGGGCGCTGGTCCAAATGGCTCGATCGATCGGCATTTTTTCAAAACAACGGATCGCATAAGCCGAACAGGTCGGATAATAGCGACAAGCGGACGGTAAAAAAGGGGATATCCCCTTTTGATAAACCCTAATCAATAAAATAAAAAAATAGGTTAACATTAAAAAAAATTTTTCAGTCGACTAAGCACTTCTCCCCAATCCTCTTTTGCAAGAGATCCCACTCCTTTATGGGATACAAAAAGATAATCGCAAGTCCCTAATTTGTCTTTGTTTTGCCTAAAAAATTCCCTCAGTTTCCTCCGGGCATGATTGCGCGCTACACTCTTTCCGGAACGAGCAGATAATGAAATAACCAAGCGCGGGAAACCTTCTTTATTGCGTCTTCGGAAAATAACAAAGGGGGGAATAACGAAGCGATCTCCTTTTTTTCTTAAACTAGAGATGGTTTCCGAATCAGAAATTCGCTCAAACCTCGAAAAGGATGATCGGCTCCCCTTCATTTGAGATTATTTTTTGTACACCGAAGGGGTCAGACGCTTTCTTCCTTTCCTCCTTCGCCGTGCAATCACACTCCTCCCTCCGGCCGATTTCATCCTTTTTCTGAAGCCGTAGGCCCGCTTTCGCTTGATTTTACTGGGCTGATAGGTTCTCTTCACCGGTTAAATCCCTTTTTTTTTTAAATTTCAGCAAGATAAACTGCGAGCGTTTTTTCATGAAAGTTTTTTTTTGTCAACGCCAAAAAAAGACTTCCAAAACTTTCAAACAATGCCGGCAGTTAGAAACAATAAAAAAAATTTGAAAAATAAATCTTGAAAAAAAGGGGGAGCCGATCATCCTTTTCGAGGTTTGAG
>SBBF01000039.1 GCA_005240075.1 Nitrospira sp. | reverse complement strand
TATCCGCCTCTGGCGGATGAAGTCCCCAGAGGTTTATCAAATATCCGCCATGTTTTGGCAACTGGTGTTTACGGTCTTGGAAGGAAAAACTGAGGCATTTACCAGTGGTAAATATTTCCTTGTCAACGAAATATGGGTGTGATTTGTGTTTCTTCGAAAGGGGAATCTTGATGATGAGGTTAGTTTATGATTATGGATTCCTTGAACGCTGTTTTTTCGGATGCCTTTCAACAGGCAAGAGATGTTTTTCAAGGTATTGGTCATCGTACTTCCAGAAGTTTGGCCCAACCCCTCCGTACATTGGCAGATCGACTAGATCCTCCTGACTCATACGGATATGACGAGCTTTCAGAGGCGGCTCAAGCTATTCGCCAACTCACGGGGGTCGATGAGCATCGGATTGTCATGGTTCTGGGTTCAGGATATGGTGATATCACCAGTCATTTTCAGGGAGCCCAATCTTTTTCCATGGGGCAAATCCCTCACATGCCGGTCCCTCAGGTTTCAGGTCACAATCCCAATTTTTACTCCTTTCCTTTGGCAGGAGAAAATATCCTGATTTATGGGGGTCGGATCCACGGTTATGAAGGTCATCCTTTTGATGAGGTCACCTTTCCTGTGCGTGCCGCTATTCTGGCAGGAGCACAGACTGTGATCCTGACTAATGCTGCCGGTGGAGTCGATCATGGACCAGGAAGTCTGGTTTTCCTTCAAGATCATCTCATTGAATCCCCCATGGCTCTTTTTCCCAAACATGATGAACGACTGGGACCCCGCTTTTTGGATCCTTCAGGAGTATGGAATGAAAAATTAAGAAGCAAAGTTGTATCGGTTGCCCAAGAGGCCAACCTTCCCGTTTTTGATGATGGGGTCTACGTTTGGGGCCATGGACCTCTGTACGAAACACCACGTTATGTGGATCGCATGCACACCAATTTTGGGGCCACCTTGTTCGGCATGTCGACCGTTCCAGAAGCTCTTGCCGCCCATGCCATGGGGGCTAGGGTTCTTGCTTTCTCGACTGTATCAAATTGGGCCGCAGGAAAGAATCCGGCGGGATCTGCAGAATTGAATCACGAAGAGGTAAAAGAAACTCTGTCGGCAACGCGGGGCAATGTATTGAGATTGATTGATGTATCACTGCCCATTTGCCTGGACGAATTGACAGAAGGGGAATCTACTGCAAATCGTGAGCGTGAACCTGCTCGCCATCCTCACGCGAGCCGAATGGCACATAAGGGGGGCAGGCTTGTTTCTGTTGCGCGAAAGGCCAGAAGTTTGGGAATGCGTCTGGCAACAGGAAGATAAAAAATCGATCTGGATTTAAGTCAGTAAACTTTGAGCACCGGTTTTTCGGGGAAATCGGGGTTGGGGGTAATTCTTTTTCGGTTAACGATTCCCTGCCGTCAAACTGGACAAGCAATCCTTTGGACTTGAAACATTTTCGAAGCGAATTGTCCGCCAACCGCATATAGACTTCATCTTCCTTTTCCAGCCCCAGTTTTTGGGCAATCTCTTCCGACAACACGACCATCGTGGCACCCGTATCAACAATCATCTCCAACTGAAGCGAGCGGACCTTCCCCTTCGGCAAGTAGCCCCCTTTCAAGGCAGATATCCGCAAAATTAGTCAATTGGAAAGATTGTTTTACTTCATCCATGCTTTATTTATCCCCAAAAGAGGACCTATCGTCAATGGCTTGTTTTTGGTAACAAACTGCTAGATGACACTGCCATTTGACAGCGGTTTTCGGGTGATATATCTGTAAAAAGTAAAGCGAAGAATCTGGCTTTGTCCTGAGCCAAAGGCTTCCCTTAGGGAAAGGGATCCCTTCGGGACCAGTTCTGAGTGCGGGGTTTGGGGCCATCTGAGGCCCTCAATAATTAAGGATGCGAATAGCATCAAACGGGCCGACCCCGAAGGGGAGCCTTCGGCTAGGGGCCCCCATTAAAATGAAACACACCGTTGCGTTGCTTGTAGAGAACGAATTCGGAGTTTTGGCCCGCATTTCCGGTCTCTTTTCCGGGCGGGGGTATAATATTCAAAGTTTGACGGTGGCTGAAACGCTCGATCCCAAAATTTCAAGAATGACGATTGTGACCAACGGCGATGACCGGGTGATCGAGCAGATCATGAAGCAGTTAAACAAACTGATCAATGTCATCAAGGTTCAGGACATGACCGCCGAAAATCATCTGGAGAGAATTCTGGCTCTTGTGAAAGTGAGAGTCCATGAAAAAAATAAAAAAGAGATTCGAAAAGAAATTGAAAAAATGAAAGGGAAGGTTTTGGAGGATGACGATCAGTGCCTTGTGGCTGAATTTACCGGGGATGAAAAACAGATTGCAGAGGTTCATCGGAATTTGAAGCCCTTCGGCATCATGGAATTTGAGCAGACCGGCACCATTGCCATCGAAAAGGGAAAAAAGGTGATCGGCGCGTGAAAACGGGAAGAAACGACACCTCTCTTTTGGCGAAAGAGGGCTATCTGTTTGTGGGGATTGCCGGGCTTCTGGTTCTGATTGGCTGGTTGGTCCACCCCCTTTTGCTGGCTGTTTGTTTTTTGTTTTTTTTGTTTGTCGTTTATTTTTTCAGGAACCCGAAGCGGACGATCCCCCAGGAGGAGGGGGTGATTGTCTCTCCGGCTGACGGAAAGGTACTTTTTTGCGGCCGAGTGGATCAGAATCACAAGATCAGTATTTTCATGTCCCCCCTCAATGTTCATATCAACCGGATTCCGGTTTCGGGGGAGGTAAAAAGTGTGGTCTACAACAAGGGGAAATTTTTGGGGGCCTACAGGGACAAGGCCTCCCTGGACAACGAGCAAAACGCCGTTGTCATGGAAAATGAAAAGAAGGAGCGTTTTTTGTTTGTGCAAATTGCCGGTTTTTTGGCCCGAAGGATTGTCTGTTATGCTTGTCCCGGAGATCAATGGAAAAAAGGGGAAATCTTCGGCCTGATCCGGTTCGGGTCGAGAATGGATATTTATATGCCGCTGAATTATTCTGTTCAGGTGCGAAAAGGAGAAAAGGTAAAAGCTGGAGAAAGTATTATTGGGAGAAAAGCATGAAAAGAAGAGGAATAAAGAAAGGGGTCTACATTGTTCCCAATCTGCTCACAACCGGCAATCTTTTTTGCGGTTTTTTTTCCATCATCCGGGCGATCAACGGCGATTATGTCACCGCGGCCTGGGCTATTCTGTTTGCCGGCGTTTTTGATTTTTTGGACGGCCTGGTAGCCCGGATTACCAAGGGCCAAAGTGAATTCGGTCTGGAGTACGATTCTCTGGTTGATTTGTGTTCGTTTGGCCTGGCTCCCGCTCTGTTGATTTATATGTGGGTCCTTTTTCAGTTCAAACGGATCGGCTGGACGGTCGCCTTTCTCTTTTTTGCCTGCGGGGCTTTAAGACTGGCCCGCTACAATGTGCAAGTTGCCAATGTTGAAAAGAAGGGTTTTCAGGGGCTCCCCATTCCCGGCGCGGCTTACACGGTGGCTGGCTATGTTATTTTTCATCACCATGTTTTCGGGAATACTGTTCCGGAGAGTTATTTGTTGCTGATTTCGACCTTGTTTCTGGCTCTTCTCATGGTCAGCAGTATTCCTTACCGCAGTTTTAAGGTGCTGGATCTTAATCGTCGGGCCAGTTTTTTTCTGCTGGTTCTTTTGGTCGGGGTTTTGTTCATTCTTGCTTCCGCTCCCCAGGTGATGATTTTTATCGTGGCGGTGACTTATGTCGGGTTGGGAGTTGTGGAGGGGCTGATTCATTCCCCCAAAAAAATCAGGAGTTTTGCCGACCTGCTGGCCCGTTTTTTTCATGATGCGCCGGAAGAGCTGGTGATGGAAGAGGAGGAGAAGAAGAAAGAAACGGAGAGGACTTTGAAGGTTGTTGGGAGAGAAAATGCCAACTGAATACATAAAAATCTTCGATACGACCCTGCGAGACGGCGAACAGTCTCCCGGTTGCAGTATGACGCTGGAAGAAAAAGTCCGGATGGCGCATCAGTTGGCCAAGCTGAATGTGGATATCATCGAAGCTGGCTTTCCGATTGCCTCCCAGGGGGATTTTGATGCAGTTCACCGGATTGCCCAAGAGGTGCGTGGGCCGGTCATTGCAGGACTCGCCCGAGCAACAAGCGGCGATATCATTCGTTGTGCCGAGGCGCTGGTACCTGCAACAAAAAAGAGAATTCATACGTTTATTTCCAGCTCCGATATTCACCTGAAATATCAGTTCAAGAAAAGCCGTGAAGAAGTTTTAAAAGACACAGAGATGGCGGTAGGGCTTGCCAAAAAACATGCCGAGGATGTGGAGTTTTCCGCCATGGATGCGACGAGGAGCGATTGGGATTATCTGGCCAAAATGTTTCAGGTGGCCATTGACTGCGGGGCGACGACGCTCAATGTTCCGGATACCGTGGGTTATACGGTTCCGTCCGAATTTTTTGACCTCATTTCGTTTTTGAAATCAAAACTCAAAATGCCCTCTGGTGTTGTGTTGAGCGTACATTGTCACAATGATTTGGGGCTGGCTGTGGCCAATTCGCTGGCGGCGGTTCAGGCGGGGGCGAGACAGGTGGAATGCACCGTCAATGGAATTGGAGAGAGGGCCGGCAATGCGTCCCTGGAAGAAATCGTCATGACCTTGAATGTCCGCAAGGACAAGATGACCTTTGTGACGGGAGTCAAGACGGAACAGATTTATCCTTCCTCCAAACTTCTCTCTTATATTACCGGTATCAATGTTCAACCCAACAAGGCGATTGTCGGCGATAATGCTTTTGCCCATGAATCGGGAATTCATCAGGATGGTGTTTTGAAACATGAACTGACTTACGAAATCATGACGCCCCAGTCGGTGGGGATGCCCAAAAACCGCCTGGTTTTGGGAAAACATTCCGGCAGGCATGCGTTTCGTGATCGGCTGGTGGCTTTGGGAATGCCGTTGGAGGGGTCTGCTTTGGAATCTGCCTTTAGCGCGTTCAAGGATTTGTCTGATCGAAAGAAAAATATTTACGATGAAGACATCATCGCTTTGGTGGAAGGGCAGGGGATGGGGGAGACGGAAAAGTTTCGTCTGGAATCGTTGCATGTGGTCAGTGGAAACAGAACAACGCCCGAGGCGATTGTGGAAGTGATGACAGAAGGGAATTTAAAAAAGGATGTTCAACAGGGGGATGGCCCTGTGGATGCGGTATTTAAAGCGTTGCGGAAGATTACCGGCTTTGAGGGGAGTCTGGATCGGTATCATGTGACAGCCATTACGGGGGATACCGATGCCCAAGGGGAAGTGTTTGTGACTCTGACGGACAAAGGAAAGACAGTTCGAGGGAGTGGCGCCCATACCGATATTATCATGGCTTCGGCCATTGCCTTTTTGTCGGCGATCAATAGATTAGAGTATTATCAGGCGCGTCAGGGAGTGAGGGGGATATAATGTAGGGGCGAACTTTATGTTCGCCCGTTTATTTGGGCGATCACAAGGATCGCCCTTACAATATGCAATGTTATTTTTGTAAAAATTATCTTGCGGTAACCGACCGGATCGGCCGACAAGAGTCTTGCTCCCATTGCGGAAACGATCTGCACATTTGTAAAAATTGCGATTTTTATGATGTAACGGCTTACAACGAATGTCGGGAATCTCAGGCAGACCGGGTTGTCGACAAAGAAAAGGCTAATTTTTGCGATTATTTTACACCCGGTAGGGGCATGGCATGCCATGCCCGTACAAATTCCGTGACGGATGCCAAGAAAAAACTGGAACAATTATTTAAAAAATAAAGGGTACCTCTCAAAACTATGTTCGTAGCGAAAAAACATGATCTGAAGCCGAGACGAGGAAGATGAGCAAAAAGACCGGAAACGTAGCCACAGTGCTACGTTGAGGCCTTTTTGTGAAATCTGACGAAGTCGCAGGCCAGAGCATGTTTTTGCAGTAGAAGATAGTTTTTAGAGGTACCCTAAATATGTCGTCCTACAAAATTGCCATATTACCCGGAGATGGAATCGGCCCGGAAGTGATCAGGGAGGCGGTGAAGGTTTTGCACGATCTGGAGTCGACCGATACTCTCTCTTTTGAATTTGAGGAAGCGCCAGTCGGGGGTTATGCCTATGACAAAACAGGCAATCCTTTACCCTCCGCAACACTAACGCTGGCCAAAAAAGCGGACGCGGTTCTCCTGGGAGCTGTGGGGGGACCGAAATGGGAACCGCTTGATTATTCCGTCAGACCGGAACGGGCCCTTTTGGGGCTTCGCGCCGAGTTGGGGTTGTTTGCCAACTTGCGTCCCGCCACCCTTTTTCCCCCTTTGGTTGATGCCTCGACCCTTAAAAGGGGAGTGATTGAAGGGATCGACATCATGGTGGTGCGGGAACTGACCGGGGATGTTTATTTTGGAAAACCCAGGGGAGTTTCCAAAAACGAAAAAGGGGAAGAGATCGGGATTAATACTCTGGTCTATTCGACATCGGAGATTGAAAGAGTAGCTCATGTGGCTTTCAAAATCGCGCGGGAACGAAAGAGACAGGTGACTTCCGTTGACAAAGCGAATGTTCTGGAGGCAACTGAGCTTTGGCGAAAGGTGGTCAGCCGCGTCCAGAGCGAACAATATCCGGATGTGGCCTTAAGCCATATGTACGTCGATAATTGTGCCATGCAGCTGGTCAGAAATCCCCGCCAATTTGATGTTCTTTTGACCCCGAATCTTTTTGGGGATATTTTGAGCGACGAGGCGGCGATGCTGACCGGATCGATTGGCATGCTCCCCTCCGCCTCCCTGGGGGAAGGTTCCTGCGGCCTGTATGAGCCGATTCATGGTTCGGCGCCTGATATTGCAGGGAAGGGTATTGCAAACCCTTTGGCCACGATTCTTTCCTCTGCGCTGATGCTTCGGTATTCTTTGAATCAGCCTCAAGCCGCCCACCGGATTGAAACAGCGGTCGGACATGTTCTGAAAAAAGGGTATCGAACCTCTGATATTTACACAGAAGGAATGAAGAAAGTTTCAACGAAAGAAATGGGAGACTTGGTTCGTGAAGAAATGGGAGAATTAACCGTATGAAAAAATCCAGATACAACATGGTCATCGCCGGCGCTACAGGAGCCGTGGGGCAGGAATTCTTAACTGTTCTGGAAAAAAGAAATTTTCCCGTGGGGGATTTGAGATTGCTTGCCTCTTCCCGCTCGGTTGGGAAAAAAATGAAATTCAGGGGAATGGACTATCCTGTTTATGAATTGAAAAGCGATTCATTTCATGGAGTTGATATTGCCCTTTTTTCTGCCGGCGGCAATCGAAGCAAGGAATTTGCCCCGCATGCTGTGAAGGCGGGAGCGGTGGTGGTGGATAATTCCAGCGCCTATCGGATGGACCCGGAAGTGCCGCTGGTTGTGCCGGAAATCAATCCGGAAGATATCAAAAAACATAAAGGGATTCTTGCCAACCCGAATTGCACGACAATTATTGCTCTGATGGCCGTCTGGCCGATTCATCGATTAAGTCCGGTTAAAAGGATGGTGGTGGCCACTTACCAGGCGGTATCGGGGGCGGGGGCCAAGGCATTGGAGGAGCTTGAAGTCCAGGCGGGAGAATTTCTGGAAGGCAGGGAACTCACCAAAAATGTTTTTCGCCACCAAATTGCCTTTAATCTTTTTTCCCACGATTCGGATATTGGACCGGAAGGGTATTCCCAGGAAGAGATGAAAGTCGTCAAAGAAACGCGTAAAATTTTGCATGATGATTCGATTCTAGTCAGCCCCACCTGCGTCCGGGTCCCCATTTTCAGGGCCCACGCGGAGGCGATTCATCTGGAACTGGCAAGGTCCGTTTCTGTTCAAGAGGCAACGGAGGCCCTTGACGCCATGCCGGGAGTGAAGGTGGTGGATGACCGGGCGGGCAATTATTTTCCCATGCCGATTGAGGTTTCCGGAAAGGATGAAGTGTATGTCGGGCGGATCCGCAAAGATCTGGGGATGGCCAATGGCTTGAATCTGTTTGTTTGCGGGGATCAGCTGTTAAAGGGAGCGGCCTTGAATGCTGTGCAAATTGCGGAGAAATTGATTGCCTCGAGTTAAATTAACTCTTCAATACAAAGGAACAAATTACCACGGCTGGCAAACCCAACCAAACGGTTTATCTGTTCAGGAAGTTTTAGAGAAAACCTTAAGCCGGATTTTAAACCAGAAAATCCATGTTGTAGCCGCCGGTCGAACAGATGCCGGTGTTCATGCCTTGGGGCAGGTCTGTCATTTTGATTTATCTGACTCTCCAATTCCCGAAAAATTATTTTTAGGACTCAATTCCTTGTTGCCCCCCGATATTGCTATCATCGATGTCCAAATTGTTCCTGAGACTTTTCATGCCCAAAAATCGGTCCGGAAAAAAATCTACGATTATTTTATTTTCAATTCCCCCATTCATTCCCCATTCCTCAAAGATACTGTCTGGCAGGTGCCGTACAAACTGGATATTGCCAGAATGAAACAAGCGGCCCGCCTGCTTGTTGGCGAACATGATTTCAGGGCCTTTTGCGCGTCGGGGAGCTCGGTCAAGACGACGGTGAGGAGGATATATGGGGTCAAAATTTCTGTAGGGGCGAACTTTATGTTCGCCCATTTAATGGGGCGAAGACAAGATTCGCCCCTACGCATGATAAAAATATCTGTTACCGGCAACGGTTTCTTGAAACAAATGGTCCGGAATATTGTGGGGACGCTGGTGGATGTGGGAAAGGGAAGAACAACTCTGATGCAATTCAAGAAAATTTTAAAAAGCCAAGACCGCCGGAGGGCCGGAATGACGGCTCCTGCCAAGGGGTTGTTTTTGAGGGGAGTGATTTATCGTTAATTTTTTCCGCTCAAGCCCAGCCATTCTCTCACTTGCTTATAATTGTGAGGATTATTGTTCCGGTTATTGATCAAACCATCCATGTACCCCACAAAATCATCGTTGGCTTTAAGTTTCTTGAACAGATCATTGGCTTTGTCATGAAGAAGAGCGCAAAGAGCGGTTGCTGTATCATCCTGCTGGTTAGCAGGGAGTGAACCAATGGTGGAAATGATATAGTTTACAATTTCTTCAACAGTCGCTTCCCCGTCCGACAACAAGTTTTCAATACCGTTAACGAGGGTTGTCAGATTGCTTGTTAGAATTTGATCATCAACTCCATCAGTCCAATCCATATCATTGGCATACGTATCGCCATAGTTCCCAACTTGGCCATAGACTGAAGAATAATTCCAAATATCGTCAGTCACAGTTCCTCCCGCTTCTTCAGTTTCAGCTTCTCCCTCGGTGAGCGCTTCCTCCCGATCCATCGTATCGCTTTCATAACCGGTTGGCACTCCTCCCATCAGACCAATCAGCTCCTGATACAATCCAATGGCTTCCACATTTTCCTCGTTATCAGACCATTTACCATCAGTAGTACCATCAGGGGACATGGCCGTTGTCCATACCGCTGTGGCTCCGCCATATTTTCCAACCCCTGCCTGAGTTTCCAGCAAGAGTATGATCACTTTGTCATTCACGCTGTAATCATCCGGTGTGGAACCATGAAGCATCTCTTCAATAGTCGAAACCATCGGTCCAAAAAGGGTGGCAAAATGATCCTTAGCATTCAGGGCCACGGTGACGGTCATGTATTGCAAAAGCAGTGCTTTTTCATCATCGCTCAAGCCGGCCCACTGCTCAAAAATTTCGCCCCATACGTCGGTCAAATCCTGACTCGGATCATCCAGGTAGCCAAAGAGCGTTTCCAGGGCCGCCTCTGCTTCGTCCTGCAGTTCACCCAGGCTTCCATCTGTGTAAGAAGAAACGCTGGAAGAAGTCAATCCACTGACGGCATCGCTGTACCCTTCGATAACTCCCAGATTACTTTCTTCTTCATCGTCAGTTTCATACAATTCCTCATAAAACGATTTTGTTGAATCTCCCCAATAGCACATTTTGAGGAGATCGTTGGGCCAGGTCGTTTTCATCGTTTCCAGATCATCGGACGAAATCCCGCTGGAAAAATAAATCTGGGTTTTGCCGTCTTCCAGTGTCGAACCATCGCGGGCCTCCAGAGCGGCATCAATGTCGTCTTGGTTCATAAAGCCATCCGCGTTTACATCCTGAATCACTTCCCCCTCATCGTTGGTGACCCCTTCTTCTTTCAGATAATCCTCATCGCTTTCATCTCCGCTCGCAAAGGGATCGGAGGTATTGTGGGTCCGGATTTCCACATAACAATACTCTTCCGGATTATCGGGGTTGGTCACTTTCAAGACTATGGTGCCGGTGGACGGATCGTAGCTTACCAGGGTTGCGTCTCCCGATTCATAATAAACATCCCCGCCGTTCATGTCATAAACATAGGTTTGACCGTCGTAGGTCAAGTCAGAAACATAAGCCGACTCATTGCTATCGTAATTTTTGTTGTGGGCCACATAATTGTCGTAGCCGTCATCCACTCTTTCTTCCCCTTCATTCATTTCTTCGATGATGTTTTCGCATGTCTCAATCAATTCCTCCACATTCTCCTTTTCCGAATCACTCATGTCGCCGGTTTCCAAATCTTCCAGCTCTTCCGCGTATTCATCATACATGTCTGCAATTGCTTCCAGATCGGCCTTAAGCTCGGATAGTTGTTCCTCAATCTCTTCAGCTGATTTTCCTTCCGCTTCCAGGCTGTCTACATAAGAATCAATCGCCGCCTGTTGTTCGTCATCGGAAAGCTTCGCATAATCCTCGGCCGACATTCCCAAACTCTCGATATAATCGTTGGATACTCCATCAGACATAAGAACCTCCTAAAAAATAGTAGTCTTTTCTACTCAGGGGGAAATACCGCTTTCCCCCTGCAACCCCCATCTGTTACGCCGTGTTACGATCGTTCGCTCCGTTTGTCCGGACGGAACAAGTCCGATCCGGCCAATACTCGCTCACTATAAGCGGGGCTCCTGAGTCGTTACAAATAATCTCAAATAAACCTAAGAGCAAAAAGCGTGCCAGAACCCAAAGAGTTTAAGATTGCAATAACTTGTTAATTTTAATACATTTTTTAATAGACCACAAAGGGGGGGCAACATGTTAACCAGTGAAAACGGGGATTTAAGGCATCAAAAAACAGGGTTTTTACTCCTCATTTTGTTGATCATGGTTTTACCCTCACAGGGGAGAGGGGAATCTCCCAAGGGGCGAGGGGAAGGTTGGTCTACTATTTTGCATGAAGTGAACTATGGTCCTTACGATCAGCAGCTCATCAACGGAGAGCTGATCCTTTCAATCAAAAATAAAGAACCTTTTAATGAAATTACTTTTTCAAATTTTTTGACTGAACTGGGGGGGAGGCTTGCGCCGACCCATCCCCCTTTTGAAAAAATTGTTCTTTCAGCCGGAGGGGGGAATCAGAGCCGTTTTTTGGCTGTTATCTCTCTCAAGGATGTCCGGAGTTATCTTAAAAAAGAAATTTCCCAACCGGAACTGGTTCGCCGGTTTGGAATCAAAATTGAGGAGACAATCCAGTCGTTAAGAGAAAAATCGCTGACCGCCCGAAAAGAGGGGCGATTGGAAGAGGCTGTTGACTGGCTGGAACAATGGATCAAGAAAGAGCCGGAGTCTCTCTTTGTTCTCTCTTTGTTGGGAAACGTGTATCGCGACAGCAAACGCTACTGGGATGCCATTAGTGTTTATCAAAAATTGTTGGCCACGAGTCCTAACACTCCCCTTTTTGCCAGCCATAATCTGGGGTTCTGTTTTGAAAAAGTGGGGGCTTTTTCTGATTCCATTGCCTCTTACAAAAAAGCATTAGATGCTGATCCTCACAATCTTCTCCTTATCCAGCAATTGGCGGAAGTGTTGCGAAAGGATGGCAAATCTGCTGAAGCGCTTGAATGGATTGCCAGGGCACGGAGCATCCAGGATTCTTTTGATTTATGGTTGATTGAAGGAAACGTACGCCGGGATGAAAAAAAATATAAACTGGCTCGGGAGGCCTATTTAAAAGCCCAAACGTTGAATCCCCATGACGGGAAGGTGCTCTTTAATCTGATTGCGGTTGATTTGGAAACAAAACAATATACGGATGCCAAAAAGAAATATGAGGAACTTAAAGAAAAAGATGCGGAACTGGCGAAGGAATTGGAGAGAGTGTTTGATTCTCTTGGGACTCCTTAATTTTTTTCCCCATTTTGTACTGGCCGAATCGCCGGGACCTGTGGGGCCGGTGGGACCTGTTGTGGAGACTGGATCGGAGGAAGAGGAAACCACTCCCAACAAGCCGTCGGTTGATTTGCCCTACAAACCTTTAACCACAAAATCAGACAAGCCACATAAACAGAGTTCTGACGGGGAAGTCCCGCTCAATTCCCCTCCTGCCAAGACCATTCCCTATGTTGTTTCCCAATCTCCCGAAGCGGTGGGGGCGAAAGATCCTGTAAAATAACATAAAAGATGTGATGACAAAACATGTACAACATGCTGTAGAAAGGTATGAAGCTGTTCACATGGAGCGTTGAAAAAAAATGAACAAGTCAAGAAAGAAAGCGGGGCCTCGTTCGAAGAGATTGTTTATGAGATCAAAAACGGAAATCTGTTGGATATGGTGGAACATCCAAACAAGGAGCGGTATAAAAATCAGAAAGTCGCTTATGTTAAGCTCAAGAAATATGTTTATGCGGTTCCTTTTATCGAAAAAGGGGAGGCTATTTTTTTGAAAACGGCCTTTCCAAGCCGGGAAGCTGTCAAAAAATATTTTCAAGAAAGGAAAAAACCATGAAATTTAGGCTTAATAAAGAGGAAAGAGAATTCTACAATTCCCTGAAGAAGGGGGAGTGGGTTACCCTTCCCGATTTTCCAGAAGAGAAAAAGCGCTTTGAAGAGGCGGCCCGAGTGACCCTTCACAAATCAAAAAGGGTGAATTTACGTCTTTCCGAAAAGGATTTTTACAACGCCAAGGTACGGGCAATTGAAGAGGGGCTTCCTTACCAAACCCTCCTTGCGAGCGTTATCTTCTCGGTCGCTTGGTTGAAAAGAGATCCAGTTGACTTGTTATTATTTGAATGAGGGAAGACATCTGCTTTAAGTTTTAGCCTTTGACGCACCGGGTCAAAAAACTTGTAAAAACTTAGCAACTTTTTTGGATATCTGCCGATAATAAAAATATAAAGAATAAAAGGGAGGTATTATGTCAGGATCTGTTTCACCTGTTGGTATGCCGGTTTCGTCACCAACTCCAACGACTCATGTGGAAGTCAAACCGAATGTCATGATTGGGTTTGATGTTTGGAATACAAGTCAAGACAACGAAAAATCTTACTCCGGCTTGCAACTCAGAGGGGGGGTCAGGGCACAGTGGCGCGGTTTTGGGAAAGCCAATCCTTATTTGGGAGTGGGGGCCGTTGTCGGGCAAACGAACAAGACCCTCCAAAATCCTCCTGAGGGAATTCAAAATTCAAGCGCCGCCATGAATCGGCTGGGAGTGGAAACCGAAGCGGGGGTGGAAATTGCTTTGGCTGATAGAGATGAGTCTCGGATCACCGTTCCCGTTGGCATTTACACGGAGGTTGGCAAGGCCTCAGGAGTGGCGCCCCTTTCTCCTTCAGAAGGGGTGATGGGGGACATGAAAAGTTATGTGGGAGCGGGCCTCCGATCCGGAGTTGATCTGAAAATCGGTTCGGCCGCTGTAAGGATCTATCTGCAAGGGGGAATCAGAAATTATATTTATCATGTGCCCGGATATCATGAAAGCCAGCTTAAAGGGGCCTGGGGACCTGTTTTTGGAGTTGGTTTAACGGGGGGTTTTACTTTTCCGCGGAAGAAAGCTGAAGTTTCTCCCCTCCCTCCACCCGCGGAGGCGGCAGAAAGTGCATTAGCTGAAGAATCGATTTCTCCTCTGGTGGGGGCGACGGAAATCGTGGCTTCTGTAGTTACAGCTGCTGAAGCACCTCTTCCTCCACCATCCGTTGAAAGTCCTATTGTCAGAGCACAAGTGGTGGCAAAAGAGGGGGGGCTCGGGCCAAACGACGATATAACCCTGAGTGTTTCAACAAGGGTGCCGAATATCAGTATTCAAATTGATATTCCGGGAGTGAAAAAAATTGATGTTTCTTCCATGGGACCGGCAGGAAAGACCATGAACTTTAAACTCACGGAAGCAGAGTATAATGCCGGTGCGGGAAAAACTATTCGTCCGGTGATCACAAAGATCAATGGAACAGCGGTTAGCCCTCCGATCAAATTTTCAAATTCAATTGTATTGAAGCCAAAAGCAGAGGCGCTGCCTGTAGCTGCGGCTGAAGAACCGTTGACCGAACTTGTTTTCAATCAAGGCAAGGTCTATTCTAAAACGGTGGATGCCGAGGGGATAACAGCCGATCAACTAAAAAAAGCGGTGTTGGCCGTAGGGCAATATAACCAATCAGCCTTGAGCCTTAAGAATTGTCAACAGATTGGAACAACAAAGGTCAAGTATGGGAGCAGTGTTGTTACGGTTCCCGTGGTGCACATGGCGATTAATTTCAAAGTTTACAAAGCCCAGTGGGTTATTGCGATGCTTCCTGCCAGGAGAAGCGGGGATAATATTGAAATGCGATGGGCGCTTATTCCTCATACTGAAAATGCCGACAAAACTGTTTTTACAGGGCCCTATGCTTCCAAGCTCAACGAATATAAAGGCTATCATTACTTAAGCTATAATGTTGGAGGGTGGAAACTTGAAAATGGACAATTGACTTACTGGGTGAGTTCTGATCCAACCGGTCTTCCTGGATTTGTTGCATCTATAGCCAATAATTCTGGTTTGTCGATTAATCTGAAAGAAATGATTAAGCTAGCGAAAACAAAATAAAGATAAAATTTGTACGATCCTGTCACTTTTTAACAGTTTCTGAAAATTTTACACCATTTGCGGCATTTAAAAAAAGATCCCGATCAAACAGGGAGAGGGACTCCGGATCAGCCAGAAAAGGTGCCACATCCCTTTGGGCTTTGGCAAAATCAATCTCTTCAAATTTTTTGTGCAGAAGTTCTTGGAGTTTTTTATCATTGAGCTGAATTTTTTCTTTTTGCGTCTGCTCGATGGCATTTTCCAAAAAAGTTCCGTTAACCGACACCCCCTTTCCCGTATACCAGAGGAAATCGTACAGATCTCTCCCCTTCGTGTAAACGCGGTAGAGAACGGCATGCAACTTCCCCGCAAACAGCGAGGGGAGATCGAAATGGCGTACTTTGTATAAACGAATGCCGGTTACCGGACTAACCTGTTCATGGGCCCCTGCTGGAGGGCGCATATCCGCTTCGAAACGGATAGCCAGCTTTTGTGTTGGCTGAAACGATTTGTGGAGCTGATGCAGAAGATTCCTAAAGGCAAACAAACAGCTTTGCACATTCCGCTCAGTCTTAAGTCTTTCAATATGACAGTCAAAGCCATATCCCTCCAGCGATTTGACAACAGCCTTTGAGAGAGTTTCCAGTTGAAAGAGGTTTTTGTTTTGAAGGGAAAGGGAAAAATCAAGATCCTCCGAAAAACGGTCAAGACCGTGCAAAATACGCAGAGCCGTTCCTCCCACAAAACAGATCTGATTAAAAGCCCCTTTTCGGTCTGCTTCCTGAAGAATCAGATGATGCAATTCCTCGCGGAGCCGGTTTAACTTGTCGATCGCGCTTTTTCCCTCCCGTGCTTTGGCAATCATATTTTCTTTCATAAGTTTGTCTCCCTAAATGAGTTTAAGAATGAGATCAACGGCATTGGTGATTTTTTTCATCCGGAATTTTACAGCAAAAGATTTCAATCGTTTTTTATTTAACTGCTCCAACTGTTGCAGGCGCCAGTTCTTTTCCAAAAAAACAGCGTTTGGCTCCCAATCACGACTCAAGTAAATAACGTCAAGCAACGCTTTTTCGGGAGTGGCCATCAGAAAATATTTTTCAAATTCGTCTCTTTTTTCCTGAAATCCGAAAAACAAACCTTTATTGAGATGGCTGTAAGTAAAAATTCCCATAGGGTTTGAAAAGCGGGCAGTTTTGAGTCTTGAAATTGAGGTGATGGCCAATACCCTTTCCGGAATCATATCGTGCCACGAAAGGGCAAATTGAAGTGATACGTATGATGGTGAATAGAGGGTGTTGGCCAGCCACATGACTGAAAACTGGATTTTGCGCCGATCATCGGGGAGCGTATAGAGGCCCCGTTTCAAGCGAATAATTTTTCCGCTTTTCACCCATCGGGTCAGGCTGAGCCGGTGAGCCTGTTTTGAACCCCCAAGAACACTCAGCAACGATTCATCAAAAAGAGGAAAGGGGGCCGCTTGGGTAATAAGAGTATTATAATCCATTTCCATAGATTATCAAAATTGATAATTTATGGAAATAGTATTTTTACCCTTTAAACCCGGTGCAAACGAGATAGATCTCCGCCGACGTCTTCCGTGTCGCCTCTGGTTCCACCATGGCCATTCGCTCGAAGAGCTCGCGAAGCCTCTTTCGAAAATTCTCCATCTCCGGTCCCGGAAAAATTTTAACCACCAGTCCTCCCCCCTTTTTTAAAATCTTTTTTGCAAATTCCAAGGCTGATTCGCACAACTCCAAAGAGGCCTGGAGATCCTTGAATTTGATGCCGGATAAATTGGGAGACATGTCGGACAAGACCCAATCGGCATTAGATCGGGGGCTTTGCCGCTGGCGCCCCCGTACCCCCCGTTCGCTCGGACTGGCAAAGCCTGATCCTCGCTCACCATTTTCCTGCAGTGCATCGATGATTTTTTGTTGATTAACGGGATCCAAAAAATTTCCCTGGAAGAAGAGGGTGTTGGAGGAGGGGGTGAACTTGAGGGGGAGGAGGTCGATCCCAACAATTCTTGCCAATTTCCCCTCCGCTACCTGAATCCACCCCCCCGGGGCGCATCCCAAATCGACAATTCTTCTCCCCGGTTTTAAGATCTCAAACCTCTTATCCAGTTCGATCAGTTTATAGGCTGATCGGGCGACAAAACCCTCTTTTTTGGCTTTTTGGTAAAAAATATCCTTGCGGTTGTAGAAAATCATAAGTGGGGTCCGGAGTCCAAAAATCGGTCTCTAAAGACCCCGATTTTTGACTTTATCTTCCAAAAGAGACCAAAAGTCAAATAAAAATATAATAAAATCAATTAGTTATAAATATAGAATCGGGCTTATATTTGGCAGAGTTTTTGCATAAATAAAGAGAAGATGGATGTGAGTGAGCGTCGGATTTATTCCGCGCGAACGAGCCAAATGGGGGTATGGGGGCGCCAGCGGCAAAGCCCCCATTATTAATGAGGTAAGGAGTTTATTATGGCTATTGAAAACAAAACAAATAGATCAGTAGCGGGGAGTTTTACGGCGGCGGCTCCGCACTTGGGCAACCCGGAGGTTCAAGATCGTGTTGACGTTTTGAGCGCTTGTCCTGATTTGGCTGAAACAAAATTTGAGCTCGATTTACTGATTGGGAAATTGGCTCATGCGGCCAACCCCCTTCGAGGTGCTTCAGTTTATCGGGATCCCTCTGAATTTGGAGCCCTCAGAGACACATTTGCCGCTTGCGAATATTTTGATGATTCGGTTATCGATACTTGCGTCACTAACCCGGCCAACGACGGACCCTATTACAAACTGATTGCTGATTGTCTGACCTATAATGGCGTGGACATCGGCGGAAACGAACTGACCGGCATTAACGGACGGGATAATTTACCAGGGATGGATGACAATGAACTGGGACTCGATATGTCCGAAGTAGGTTTTTCTTAAAGATCCCTATTTTTAATCTTCCTTTTTTGGCTGATCAAACTTTTGCACAAATTTTTTAATGTCTTCAATATGTTCAATCACCAGCTTGGCTTTTTTAAGCCCAAACTGAAAGGGGTAACGGTCCTCCTCCGAATTTTTTAGAACGAGCATCGGATTTCCCTTGTATTCTGATTCTTCAACGATAGCCATTTTGTTTCTCCTTTATTCTCTTTAATGAAATAAGAATTCTATTCTTGCAAGAATAATTTAATCGATTAGTATTAATCCATCATGTCAATAAAACCTCCATCGGGTGTGGGCTCTGCCGGTCCCCCTTCGTCAACTGAAGGAGCGGCTCCTCAAGGGGTTCAGCCCTCAACCGGACAGCCGGCCGGAGCCGTACCAGGTGAAACTCCGGTCATCAACCCGGAAGCGGTCACCAAGGCGCTCAAGGAATATCAGACACTTCAAAAGAAACTCAAACAACCGGCTTTGACGGGCGCGGCTGGTCTTTTTACCGATAATGTTGTTTTTCCGCAGGAGCTCCTGGATCCCGAAAACCCGGCCAACGATCCCAAATATCTTCATCTCCTTCTCGCCATTTTTGGATTGAAAGAATTAAAGCAGTTTTTTGCAACGGAAGAACAAAAAGCTGAGGAGGAAGAGAGCGATGACGAACCGACTGAATCGACCGTGGGGATCCCATCGCAGGATAAAAAGAAAGAATAAAGTTATTCCATGCCCCAGACTCTCTACGGGAAAAATTCTCTCATCGAAGCCCTCAAAGCCAGTCGAAGAAAAATAGATCAGGTTTTTTTGCTGAAAAAAAAAGAAGAACCCGCTGATCCTCAGTTAGCGGCGTTTCTCCAAAAACATTCCAAAAAATTTGAGCTTCTCGATCGGAACCAGTTGGACAAGATTGCTGGATCTCCCCACCATCAGGGGGTGGCGGCTTCAGTCAGTGATTTTCCATACAGTGAAATGGAGGAACTGGTTGAACGTCATCCGGAACGGGCCCTTTTTTTGATGGGGGATTCGCTCAAAGACCCCCAGAATTTTGGAACGATCTGCCGGAGCGCTTACTGTTTTGGAGTGGATGGCATCATCATCAACAGGGACCAATCGGTGGAGGTAACTCCTGCAGTCAGCAAAGCTTCAGCAGGAAGTGTGGAACATTTGTCTGTTGTCAAGGTTACCAATCTGGCGCGGACTCTGGAATTTTTGAAAAAATCAGGTTTTTGGATTTACGGTGCTGATGCTTCATCATCCGTTTCTTTAATAGATGTCAAGAAGACTCAAAAAATGGTTGTCGTTCTGGGAAGCGAAGGGGAGGGGATCCGCCGGTTGGTTAAAGAATCGTGTGATCAACTGTTCAAAATTCCGATGGTGCGTGATTTTGATTCGCTGAATGTGGCCCAGGCGGCTACTATTATTTTGTACGAGTTGAATCGGGTTTGAGTTTCCTCGCTATCCATTCTTTGGCCATAACCATTTCTCTGACATCCAACAAAAGAGAGAAGCCATAATAGACAAGGGAGGCTGTTGTGATGGGGGCAAGAACCATCAGAATTCTTGCGCCGGAATGGTCAACAGATATCGGGGAGTCGAGAAGGCGCATCATTCCCCATGCTGACAGCACTGCTGTTGATGAAGCCCCCAATATTTTGCTCAACTCGCGCGAATGGACATGAGTCCAAAAATGGATCCCTTTCCTCTGAAGACCGATGACAAGCAGGAGACAGTTGGCCAGCGCCACACCGGAGGTTCCCAAAGCAAGCCCCCAGTGTTGAAAATGGAGGACAAAAACAAGAATCCAGTTTAAAACAAGATTAACAAGTATGGAAACAAGCGAGATGATCATGGGAGTTTTGGCGTCGTTTAATGCCAGATAAGCGGGTTGAAAAATCTTGATGGCGGCATAAAAAACCAGGCCGGTGGCATAGCCTTGAAGCGCCAAAGCTGACTGCTGGGTATCAAACGGACTGAATTGTCCGTACTGGTAGATGAGGCTTAAGATTGGTTTTGCCAAAACAATCAAGCCCAACGCCGAAGGGATGCAGAGAAAAAGAGCCAGGAGGGTTGACTCCCCCACTGTTTTGGAAAACCCCAAAAGATCTTTTTGCCCCGCCAGACGGGCGATCGCCGGGGTTGTGGCGGTGGCCACCGCTACTCCAAAAACTCCGATGGGGAATTGCATCAGTCGAAAAGCGTAATTCAGCCAGGCCATGCTGCCGTCAGCCAAGTAGCTCGCAAAGTTGGTGTTGATCAGCACATTGATTTGAACAGCCGCCCCGCCGATGATGGCGGGAACCGTCAGTTTGAGTACCTGCAAAGCGGCCTGGTTTTTCCAAAACAGGGAAGGTTTCAGTCGAAAACCCAGTTTTCCCAAAGAAGGCATTTGAACGATCCATTGGACCACTCCTCCCAGCAACGTGCCCAGCGCCATACCGGTCATCCCTCGGGCCATTTGCGTCCAGATCAAACCGGGCGGGTGATCCACGTCTCCCTGAAATCCTGAAAGAGGGAATCGGATGATGTCCGGCTCCATCAGATAAGCGAACAAAAGACCGGTAAGAATGGAAGTTAGGTTAAAAAAAGTGGAGGCCGACTGGGGGAGGGCGAATTTTCCTTTGCTGTTTAACATCCCCATGGCAATGGCCGCCAGCGAAACAAAAAGAATGAACGGAAAGAGAAGACGATTGAGGAGGACAGCCAACCGGAATTTTTCCCCCTCAAAACCGCTGGCCACCAGATGAACCAGTTGGGGTGAGAAAACAATTCCCAAAACAGTCAGGGCGCCGACGACAATCAGAACAAATCCAAAAATGCGGTTGGCCAGATCCCAGGCAGAGCGGTCCCCGTCCGCGTCCGATTTTTTTGAAAAGACCGTCACAAAAGAGGTGGAAAGGGCCCCTTCTGAAAAAAGATCGCGCAGAAGATTGGGAATCCGAAAAGCGGCAATAAAGCAGTCCAAGGCAGCGCTCGCTCCGAAAAAAAAGGCAAAAACAATTTCCCTGACAAGACCGGTAACCCGGCTTCCCATCACAGCCAGGGTGGCAATGGTAGTCTGTTTTCGGATGGAGGATGACAAGATGGTCTTTAAGTTAAAGAAAAGTAACGGGACTGTAAAGGATTCAGATATCAGATAAAAAAATTACTGAAGGATGATCCTTCGGCCGGTATCAATATCTAAATTTTCATGAATGTCTTTTCCGATAAGCCAAGCTTGTGATGCGGATAATCGGGAGAATGTGCCGTTTTGATGAACGACCCATATAATTTCATAAGCCCCCGCACCATCTGAAGCCGACATAAAGATATAGACGCTTTGCAAATCGTCTCCTATGGTTACATGAAAATAATTTTTGCCAAGGTTTGGGTCGAAACAGTTCGTCAGAAATTTTTTGGGCACGTGAACCTGTTTGCCGCCAAAACTGACATTTAAGGAAACCAGTTCCGATCGGGGGAGCGAACCATCCGTTCCCAGAAAAGGTTTGCCGTCAATTTCGGTGATCATGCCGTGAAGATCTTTATTGATTTGATGATCCACTGCCACAAAAGGCTTTTCCTGGGCTGTTACTGTCGCTTCGTGTCCCCCAAGATTTTTTTTGATCACTATGGATTCTTTTAGATACGAAGGGATATCTTCGGCTTGCAATGCCCTTATTCCGAGGCATGGAACAACGAAAAAAAATAAAGCAAATACGATGCCGTTTTTCATATTAATCTCCCGCGTTTCAATTTTCCAAATTCCCCCCTCAATTCAAGGTAGTCTCACAGACAATGACCCCCTGTCAACCGGGCGGTTTCTCCTCAGAAAAAGGAGACAATTTTCTAGGTGTACCAAGCAAAACTTGACAAAGAAGTTATGCGGAAACTCGGTGATCAATTCCGAGAGAATAATTATAAAATGACAGACAACATGATTTTACAAAATCCGGCAGCTATTAAACAATCCTGTCAGAAGGCGTTAGCCAATATTCAAGAATTGAATCGTTTGAAGTAGTAAACCGGAAGTGACACAACATGGAACACAGCGAACTTGTCATCGACCAGGCCTCTTTTAGATTGGGAGTGAAAATAACTGCTGATGGCTATGCCCATGTTAAGTTATTGGAAGGAAAACCGGATGAACGAAGCTCTCAATCTGAGGAAGGAGGCGCTAAACGAAGAGCTTGAAGAGCGCCAGGGAATGGCCACCGAAAGTATGATTTATTCAATCTTCACCGGCATCGGATTAGGTGTTGTCTTGGCTGGGGGCATACTTTATTTTGCGCGGCGTTAAATTATTTTCTGTCAAACCTTTCTGATAAACTCAAATTTATCAATTGACTATAAATAAATCCATGCTATTTTGATAGTATGTTTAATAGATGGCTAGAAAAACCTAAAGGAAGCGCCTTGGTTTTAGGGCCGAGAAGGGCTGGTAAGAGCACCTATCTCAAGAAAAATTTCAGTAATTTCAAATACATTACACTGGATGACATCGATTTTCTTGACTTGGCCAAAAGAGATCCAAAAGGTCTCTTTGAGGGGAGACGGGAAATCATTATCGATGAGATTCAAAGGGTTCCCCAGCTGACCATCGCCGCCAAGTATGCGATTGACGAGCAGGGGGCCACTGTTCTGATGAGCGGATCGAGTCGGATTGGGCTTCTCGATGCTTCTGCCGACTCTCTTGCGGGTCGAATCGAAATCCTGGAACTCCCCACCGCCTGTTGGGGAGAAGATGCGGGAGAACCGACACACTCCATTTTTGAAGAACAAGCTCCTCCTCTCCAGCTCAAGGAAGCTCAAAGAGACCTGGAGTCTTTCATGCGGTACGGCGGTTTTCCCGAGGTTGTATCCGAACCGGATCCTGAGGAGAAAAAATCAATACTGACCAATTACAAAAACAGCTATTTCACGCGTGACTTAAGCCTCCTATCCCATATCAAGGATGTCACTGGCCTACGGGCTCTTTTGAACCATTATGCCCTATCGATCGGCAGCATCACGCAGGTGGAAAATTTCCGGCAAGAATCATCCTTGAGCCACATCACAGCAAAAAAATATCTGAACAGCATTTACCAATCGGGCCTCGGCTTTACCCTGATCGGTTATCAGTATGGTCCTGCAAAGAGATATGTTAAAGGTTCCAAGTCCTACTACTGTGATACAGGAATGATAACGGCATTGGGAGTCCAAGCCCATCGGGGACAGATTGTCGAGAATTTTGTGATTTCGGAAATAGAGAAAAGAAGGAAGCTGGGATTTATTAAAACAGATCAACTCTTTTTCTACAAAAGCAATTCCGGTTTTGAAATTGATCTTGTCATCGAAGAAGAAGATCAGTTAAAGGCGATTGAAGTCAAGTCGACCAGTCATCCGGCCGCCAAAGACATTCGAAGTTTAAGAGAGTTTACGGAAGTCGATTCAAAAAATAGAAAAGGGTACCTATTCTATTTTGGAGAAGAATATCGGAAAATCGAACATCTTCTCTGCATTCCTATTGCCGCTCTTTACAGGGGACGGTGAAGGGAGGATTTAGTCCGATTCAAAATTTCCTTGAAATTCAACGGCAAGGGGCGTAGAGGGTTAAAGAGGGTGGAAATCCAATTTTTTCATTCGCGATTCAAGAGGGTGACTCGTTCGGAGCGGGAGCAGATTTTGTGTGCCATGATCCGGGTCAATTATGGGACCCCCTGGGAGGGAGATGGGGAGAGGCTCAAAAATTTTTTCCCAGAAGAATTTCACAACAAGCTTGTTTTTGGAGGATTGACCGAACTGGTTGAAGCGTTGAATCCCTTTGCCGATGAACCGACCGATTATTCGGTCAATCACGAAGAACATACCCTGAAGGAAGGGGAAAAAACTTTCAATCGGGGCATTCTGGAAATTACCTCTTCTTTATCAGAAGTGACTACCGATTTGCCCCAGGGTTTTGAAAAGACAGTCACCTCAAAAATTCCGGCTCATTCCTGAATCATTCGCGGCATTGCCTCAAATCTTCTTCTGTATTGATATTGATCAATGACTTTTCTTCAGAATTGATTGTTCCCCGTCTCAGCCCGGTCTCCCACAAAGATTTCAGATCTCTTTTTCCCTCACGGATAATTTTTTTGATGAAATTTTCGGTTTTTCGGGAATAAACGGCGGGAAGAGGAGAGGGGCCCTGCTGGTCTTTAAGAAGAGTGATGTCCTTCTTTAGACTTTTTTGCCACAGGTCTTCAATTGTTTTCTCCGTGATGAACGGCATGTCGGCGGCTAAGAGTAAAATTCGGTTCCCTTTGATTTTTTTCCAAATGCTCTCCAGAGCGCACAAAGGGCCAGCGTAGGGTTCTTTATCTTCAATAACCGGAAAACCAAAATGCCCATATTTTTCCAGGGAGCCGGAGAGAAAAATTTCAAACTTCAGATTTTGAAGTTTGTGAATGAGGATTTCAATGAGAGTGATGCCGTTGATGGTTTCTAATACCTTGTCTTTTCCGAACCGGCTGCTTCTACCGCCAACAAGAATAACCGCTAGACGTGGTGACAGACGACCCATTGACTGTCTCCTTCCTCGTAAAATTCCTTCTTCCAGATGGGGGCTCTTTTTTTGAGTTCATCGATGGCGTAGTGGCAGGCCAAAAAAGCTTGATCCCTATGAGCGGCCTCCACTCCCACCCAGACGGCAACGTCGCCGATTTGCAAAGGACCGACGCGATGAACGATGCTCAATTTTTTCACTCCGAATTGACTGATGGCTTCCTGGCGGATCGCATCAAAAATTTTTTCAGCCATGGGGGTATAGACTTCATACGTCAGGGAGGCCACCTTTTTTCCCTCATGATGATTTCTCACCTTTCCCACGAACGTGATCAAAGCCCCGCACGAGGGGTCATGAAATTCGTTTTCAAGTTCCTGAAGGGGGATCGGTTTGTCGGTAATCCGGTTTCTCACAATCATCCTCCCGCCACCGGCGGAATAAAAACCACTTCATCGCCGTCGTGAATTTGTGACTCCCAAGAGACATATTCTTCATTGATGGCCACTCGCAAAAACGATGACATTTTTTCTACCTGATCGGGAAAGATTTTGGCCAACAGATCGGACACCGAAACGGCCCCCTCAAAATCGACGATATCACTCTCCCTTTTAAAACGGTCTTTGAGTTGCGCAAAATAGTGGACTGTCATTTTCATGGCAGAAAGATCACCTCCACTTCTTCCCCTTCTTTGATTTCTTTTTTTTCTGCAGGAATTTGAATGATCACATCGGCATCTCTTAAAGCCCTCAGCAGATGAGATCCCTGGCCTTTGAGCGGCTCAGCCTCATAGGGACAATGGGTCCTGTCCTCGCCTCCTCCCCCGGCAGTGCTCACTTCGTTGCGCTCTGGCGGGGGGCCCCCTCCGGCTTGGCCACCCATTGTCCCCTTTAACTGAAAGGGGATTTTCCGGCCTTTTAAAAAATGGGTTCGATCATCTTTTTTGGAAATAGAGCAGGCCAGTTTGAGTCTTTCTCGTCGCAGTTCTGGATGAGGGTCCCCCGTCATCATCAAAAGGGCTGGTCGAATGTAAAGGTAAAAGCAGACGAAAACAGCATACGGATTACCCGGGAGACCGAAGATCAATTTTTGACCAATCGTTCCAAAGCAAAAGGGTTTTCCTGGTTTTTGATTCACCTTCCAGAAATGTTCCTGCACTCCGATTTCATGGAGCACCTGGCGGGTATGGTCATGCTCTCCCACCGAAACACCGCCAGTGATAATGACAACATCCGAATTTTCAACTGCGTGCATGAGAGAAGATTGAATTCTTTTGGGGTCATCTTCAACGATTTCACAGACGACCGGCTCCATTCCCATCTCCAAGAGGGAAGCTTGGAGCATGACGGAGTTGGATTCGATGATCTGCCCCGGTTTGAGTGACTCCAGCGAACTTGCTAGCTCATGGCCGGTTGCGATGATGGCTACGCGAGGTTTGACCGTTACTTCTACCTTTTGAATTCCAAGAGAAGCCAGAATTCCGATAACCCCGGGGGTCATGCGTGTTCCGGAAGGGAGGACGATATCCCCCGCCTGAAAATCTTCCCCTTTTCGCCGCACATTCTCTCCGCTTGAGATGGAGCGGGAAAGCTGGATCATTTTTCCGTTATCTACCACATCCTCTTTTTTGACGACCGTATCGGCCCCCGGCGGAAGGGGGGCGCCGGTCATGATTCGGAGACACGACTGGGGTTCTTGAAGTGGGATAGGGGGATCGCCTGCCTTAATTTCTCCGACAATTTTAAGCGAATCCCCCTCTCCTGAGCACAGCGCAAATCCATCCATCGCCGAATTGTCAAAAAGAGGGACCGAGATGGGGGATTGGATTGGCGAGGTGGTCACGCGGGCCAGTGATTCGGCTAAAAAAACATTTTCAGAAAGATTTCTTTGATTTTTGATTCTGATTGCTTCGGTTAGGATAATCTCTTTCGCTTTTTCGACCGATATCATGACGTCATCCCCCAAAAGATTCTTCCAGCGACCATCAAGATCAAAACAGCAGTCGTTCGTTGAAGAGTGGTTAGCGGAAGTTTTCCGACGCTTAAGTGGCTTCCGATTTGTCCGCCGAGAAAGACAGCAAGCATGAGAGAAACGATTAATTCCGGGGGCTCAATGAATTGAGCCCCTCCATTCTTACTGAACTGACCGATCAATCCCGATAACGAATTGACGAAAATAAAAAAACAGCTGGTGGCGGCAATAGCCCGGCCATTTCCCCATCGCAGAAGATAGAGAAGGGGGGCGAGAAAGATGCCGCCGCCAAGTCCCGTGAGGCCGGAGACAAATCCGAGCGGAACACCGATGATCAAACCCGCTGTAGGGGCCAACCTGTCTGTTCGCCCATCATCGGTGTCCCTTGTAGCATTAAAAAAGAACAAAAGTCTTAAACCCGCCACGGCCAACGCAAAACCGAGCAGTCCCAGAAATACGTTTTCACTGACCGGAATCGTTCCCCCCAGATAGGCCAAAGGAACGGAGGTTACAATCAAGGGGAGCGTTCTTTTGAAAGAAAGATGCTGGTGGCGACTATAATGAATGAGTCCCCCCGATACGACAACGAGATTGAGAATGAGCGCGATTTTGGGGATCTGCTCATACGGAAATGAAAAAAGAACCAGAAGAGCGAGATAAGTTGAGCCGCCGCCAAAGCCGACGGAGGAATAAATCAGAGCGGCCAGGAAGAAGAGAGGTGCAATGTATATTACCGGTTCCATCAGTGTCCTCCCCCTCCCATCATTTTATAACTGTGCAGGACAGCGGGAAAAATCGCGGCGATCGATTCTTCAGTGCCGCGTGACGATCCCGGCATGTTGATGATTAACGTTTTACCTCGCAATCCCACAAGTCCCCTTGAGAGCATGGCGTAGGGGGTTCTTTTTTGTCCAAATTGTCGCATCGATTCGGCAACACCTGGCACTTCCCGATCAATCACTTCCCGGGTCGCCTCGACGGTCACATCCCGCGGTCCCAGGCCGGTACCGCCGGTGGTGACAATCAGGCCAACGCCCTTTTCACAAAGACGAAGGAGTTCATTTCTGATTTGTTCTTTTTCGTCCGGCAAAATAATGTATTCGATATTTTCAATTCCAAAGTGAGAGAGTTTGTCATGGATGATCTTTCCTGATTTGTCCTCGCGGGTCCCCTGTGATGTCCCGTCGGATGTCACCACCACGGCCGCCCTGAAATTTTTGGGGATTCTTTCGACGTAATCTGATTTACCGCCGCTCTTTTTGATCAGTCGGGTCGATCGAATTTCCATCTCTTTGTCGATTGGCTTGCACATGTCATAGATTGTCAGTGCCGCCACACTTACCGCCGTTAGTGCTTCCATCTCCACGCCGGTCTTCCCGATTGTCTTCACCAGCGCTTCAATCCGGATTCCATTTTCCAAAAATTCAAAATCAACCTTGACGCCATCCAGCGGCAGGGAATGACAGTAGGGGATCAGCTCCGGCGTTTTTTTGGCCGCCAACACACCGGCCGTCCGGGCCAGTTCCAGCACATCCCCTTTGGGGGTTGATTTGTCTTTGACGCGTCGGAACGTTTCTGGCTTCATCGTAATGACACTCTCTGCCACGGCTGTTCGCACTGTTTCAATTTTGTTGTCGGTAAAAAACATTTTATCCTCCGATCGCCTGCATCATTCCATGAGCTGCTTCCCGTCGTTTCATTCCTTCCCCGGTGTAGGGATGTTCGGCCTCTTTTTTTAAAACCATCCGACGGATGGCCTCTTGAATTTCTTCCAGACCAGCTCCCTTTTGAAGTGAGGGGCGAAGATCATATTGAATATTCGAAAAAAGACAGAGTTGAATTTTCCCGTCGGCGCTCATCCGGATGCGAGAGCATTTGGAGCAAAATGGCTCGGTCATCGAGGCGATAAAACCGACTCTTCCCTTGCCGCCGACCAGATCGTAACTTTCGGCAACCTCGGTTCCTCGCGAAAGGGGGGCCATCTTGTATCCTTGAGCAATCCGCGAGCGGATCTCATCGATTGGTACCACCATCTCTGGTTTCCAGGCAGAGCCGCACAAAGGCATGAACTCAATAAAACGAACCTCAAGAGAATATTGGAAGGCGAGCCGGGCGAAGCCATCGATTTCTTCCTTGGAGATTCCTTGAAGCGCCACGACATTAATCTTTACTTTGAGACCTGCTTCCAGGGACCGGATGATCCCGCTCCAGACCTTAAAGAAAGAGTCAGAGCCGGTAATTTCCTGAAATCGTTTTGGATCGAGGCTGTCGAGACTGATATTAATCCGTTGGAGTCCCGCCTCTTTCAAATCATACACCACATTCGAAAGTCTTTGCCCATTCGTGGTCAGCGCCAGATCGCGGATTTCGGAAATAGCGGCAAACCGCTCCACCAGTGAGACAATATCTTTTCGAACCAACGGCTCACCACCGGTTAGCCTCAGCCGCCAGACTCCCATCCCGGCCATCGCCCGGACAAAGCGTTCCATCTCTTCGGGAGAAAGATAGGCATCCCGTTTAAGTGCCTTGATCCCCTCCGACGGCACGCAGTAGACACACCGAAACGGGCACCGGTCGGTAACCGACAGGCGGAGGTAAGTAATTTCTCGACCAAACGAATCTTTCAGTTGAGTCATAGTTTTAAAATGATCTCCCCGCTCTCTTCCTTGACTTCGTAAATCTTCACTGTTTCTCCTTTCTCAGCCCCCCTTCCTGTTTGAAGATCAAATTTGTGTCCGTGGTAAGGACAAATGACATGGCAGGCATCAATCACTCCCTCGGCCAGAGGGCCATTTCGGTGGGGACAGCGATTTTGCACAGCGTACAGCCCGCCGGCACGGGGGCGAAAAACAGCAATCTCTTCGTTTTCAACAATAAAACAGTGCCCCTGTCCCAGAGGGATTTTTTCGATGGAACCGAGGTTGATATTATCCATTGTTAATCGCCTCCTGAAGGACATGGACCAGCTCCGGTCCTTCAAATTGTTGCGGGTAGAGAGGCTCTTCGGACTCTTTTTTCCATGGGTCGACGTAAGCCGCCGCTGACTTTTGAATTTCTTCATCGAGCCGTTTGCAAATTCCCATTTCGTTCTCGATTAAAATTCCTTTCAAGCGGTCGATGCCGATCCGCTCGGCAAAGCTGTAGGTTCGCTCCATGTACTTGGCATGTTCGCGGTAATACTGGATGAACCGACCGACTAGTTTTAAAACCTCTTCGTGTGTCTCAACGGTTGCCAGGAGATCCCCTTTGCGCACCGTGCCGCCGGAGGCTCCTCCCACGTAGATTTCCCATTTTCCTCCTTCAATCGCGACAACCCCCACATCTTTGACATAGGCCTCCGAACAATTACGCGGGCATCCCGCGGCAGCCATTTTAATTTTGTGAGGCGACTCGATCCCTTGAAGTTTATGTTCAATCTCCTGCGCTAGCTTGATTGAATCGCCCAAACCATAGCGGCAAAAATCGGTTCCCACGCAACTCTTCACCGTTCGTACCGCCTTGGTGTAGGCATGCCCGCTGGGAATCCCCAGATCTTTCCAGATATGGGGCAGGTCTTCTTTTTTGATTCCCAGAAGATCAATTCGCTGGCCGCCAGTAATCTTTATCATCGGGACATTGTATTTTTTGGCCACGGTTCCAATGCGGATCAACTCGTCGGCCGAGGTCACGCCGCCGTAAATCCGGGGGACGACCGAGAAGGTGCCATCTCGCTGGATATTGGCATGGACGCGGTCGTTGATAAAGCGGGCGTCGCGCTCGTCTTGATATTCTTCATTCCAGATGGAGCGAAGGAGGGAAGCGAGCCCCACCTTGCTTGCTGCATCCTCTACCCCGCTGGCCAGCTCCTGAAAAACGTGGCTCACCGATTTTAGGTTTTTAGCTTTGATGGCGGCAATGAGCTGGGATTTCTCCAAAGAAATTCCAGGGACGTAGTAGTGTTCCGCAGGATCGTAACCCACCTGCCCATGGTATGCTTGGATCAGCTGGACAATCAGCCCTTTGCAGGAGCCGCATCCCTTTCCCGCTTTGGTACATTGTCCCACCTGGTTTAAACTGGTGCATCCTTGAAGAATAATGGCATCTCGAATTTGTGTTTTGGAAACTCCATGGCAATTGCAGATCTGCGCATGATCGGGAAGATCAGCGGCATTGGCGAGTGAGGGGAGATTCGATCCTCCAAAAAGAAGTTCGGTTCTCTTTTTGGGGAGACTCGTTTCTTCCCGAAACATCTGCATCAACACATTGCCTGCCTGGGTATCTCCCAGCAAAATGCCTCCCGCCAGTCGATTCTTTCGAATAATCAGTTTTTGATAGATCCCCCGTTTCGGTTCGCGGTAGACGACAATTTCATCGTCCGGATTTTTAGCTTCGGTTTCCCCCATCGAAACCAGTTCAACCCCCATCACCTTGAGTTTTGTGGCCAGTTTGGAACCGGTATATTGGGATTTTGGATTGACGCCGGTAATCTGATCGGCCAAAACTCTTGCCTGTTCCCAGATCGGATCGACCAGACCATAGAGCTGACCGCGGTGTTCCACACATTCTCCAACGGCAAAAATATTATGATCGCTTGTTCTCATCTGATCGTTGCAGAGGATTCCCTTGTTGATGGCAAGATTGGAATCTTCCGCAACCTCAGTCATGGGACGGATGCCGGCACTCACCACCACCATGTCGGTTTCAAGCGTTGATTCATCTTTGAAGAGGAGTTGGGTGATCCGATTGTTTTCGGCGCCAATTTTTGTTGTGATGGTGTTGCACAAAACCTGAATGCCCATCGCTTCGATGGTTGATTTAAGGAGTCTCCCCCCTTCCGGATCGAGCTGGGCATTCATTAAATAAGGACCCGCTTCGATGACGGTGACCTGCACCCCATGAGTCAACAGGCCGCGGGCCGCCTCCAAACCGAGCAAACCACCGCCAATGACTGCAGTCCGCTTACAATTTTTGGCATACTCTTCGATTTGGGCGCAATCATCGAGAGTCCGGAAGGCAAAGGTTCCCGGAGCTCCCCATCCTTCAATCAACGGAATAAAAGGACGGGAGCCGGTGGCCAGAATGACTTTGTCGTAAGGTTCACTGACCTGCGAATCATCAGGGAGAGCGGTTGAGTTGCGATCGTAGGGTTTGGCCCCTCTTGAAACCGGCATGGCGACGACCACTTTGTTGGTGCGATCAATCTTTAAGACTCGCAGACCGGCATGCAATGTAATGTTGTTTTCTTTGTACCAGGAAAGGGGATTGATAAAAATATCGGTCGGTTTTTCTTTTCCGTTCAACACATCGGACAAAAGAATCCGGTTGTAATTGCCGTACGGTTCGGCACCAAACATGATGATCTCAAAAAGATCGGGAGCTCGTTTTAAAATTTCCTCGACAACGCGGGCTCCCGCCATGCCGTTGCCAATCACCACTAATCGTTGTCGAGTCATATTAAATCCTTTCTACGCGAACGGCGCATTGTTTATAATTTGGTTCCCGCGAAAGGGGATCAAATTCTGCAACCGTCAGGTTGTTCGCGCACGCTTCAATGTAATGAAACGGAATAAAGATCTGTCCCGGCTGAACAATGGCGGTAATCCGAACCGCAATTTTTTCGATCGATCCCCTTTGCGACAGAACGCGAATCAAATCATGCTGTCTTAATTTGAGTTTTTTCGCATCGTGCGGATTCATTTCTGCCCAGGCTTCCGGCGACATTTTTTCCAAAACCTCAATCCGCCCAGTCTTCGTCCGGGTATGCCAATGTTCGACCGTCCGGCCGGTATTGAGAATGAAAGGGAAATCAGATCGGGGCGCTTCGGGCATTTCATGGCAGTCGACGCAAAACAATTTTGCTTTTCCCGATTCGGTCTTAAAAATTCCATCGCTGTAGAGCCGCTCTCCCCCCCATTGAATCGGCCCTTCATTCCGTAAACGCTCATAGGTGATTTCCGAATAATCGCACAACCGGTTGCGGGAAATTTCCCGCCATTCATTAAACGCATCTTCCGGTTTTTTCCAACCGGGGAAAAGTTTATCAAAAGCGCCTAATCTTTTGGACACTTCCAAAAAAATAGTGAAGTCGCTCTTGGCTTCTCCCGGAGGATCGAGAGCTTTGTTGACTTTGGAAACCCGTCGCTCCGAATTGGTGTAAGTGCCCTCTTTCTCCCCCCAAATGGCGGCTGGCAAGACAAGATCGGCCATGGCTGATGTGGGAATCGGGTGATAGCCATCCTGCACGACTAAAAATTCAAGACGGGATACGGCATCTGAAAGGAGCTTTTGATTGGGGTAAGAGACAAAAGGATTGGTCGCAATGATCCAAAGCCCCTTGATGACCCCTTTAAAAATTCCTTCGATAATATCGGGGTAAGCCCATCCGCGGGTTTTGGGAATTTCCTCAACAGGCCAATTCCAAAGCTGGGCGAGCTCTTCGCGGTCTGTCTGATTATCAAATTTACGATACCCCGGAAGGCTTGATGTAAAGCCTGCCTCCCGCGTTCCCATCGCATTGCATTGACCGGTGATTGAAAAAGGGGAAGCGCCGGGACGACCGATTTGTCCGGTGATCAGGGCGAGATTATTAATGACGTTTACCGTCTCTGTTCCTTGCGTGCTGTGATTAACCCCCATCGTCCAGCCGATAAAAGCGGACGGGGCGTTCCCATAAATGTGAGCCGTTTTTTCGATGAGATCCTCAGAAAGCCCCGTTGTTTTGGAAACGTTGGGGGGGTTAAATTTTTCGACGAATTTTTTTAAATCATTAAATCCCTCCGTATGCTTGTCGATGTAATCGGCATTAATTTTATTGTCTCGAATCAGGATATGAATCAGGCCATTCAAAAGTGCAATATCGCTTCTCGGTTTAAGCGGAAGATAGAGATCGGCCAACATAGCGGTTTTAGTGACCCGGGGATCGGCTACAATTAAAATTCTTTTTTCGTTTTTTCGAAGGTGATTCCAAAGAATCGGATGGTTATCGGCTATATTCGCTCCGATCAAAAAAACAACATCGGCTTTTTCCAGGTCTTCGTAACATCCCGGCGGCCCATCGCTGCCAAACGAACGTTTGTAGCCGGAAACGGCACTCGCCATGCACAAGGTGGTGTTGCCGTCATAGTTGGTTGTCTTGAATCCCAACTGGATTAGTTTTCCCAACGTGTAAAATTCTTCAGTCACCAACTGACCGGTTGAAAGTACTCCCATTGCCTCAGGCCCGTAGCGTCTTTGAATAGCCAGCATGCGGCCAACTAATGTGTCGAGCGCCATATCCCAACTGACTTTTCGGAGTTTGCCATCTATTTTGAGGAGAGGATGGAGTGCTCTTCCCTTGGCATGAATGGAATGATGTTCGGAGAGCCCTTTGGGGCAGAGGGTGCCCTCGTTGACGGGATGGTCCGGATCTCCGCGGACGCTGATGGCTTTTCCGTTTTTAACCCCCAAATACATTCCGCAACCGACAGAACAATAGCCACATGTTGTCTTGACCCACCGGTCGGGGATTTTGGCGGAAGACATAAAGCCAAACTGCGGATCAATTCCGTAGCTGTATTTCTCTTTGGCGATATCGAGTCCGAGAAATTTGAGAAGAGGAGTCAACACTTTATATTTCGAGCAAAACCTGTATTGGAGGGGTTTGTGGTTTAAGAAAAAAGTTTTTCGACGATTTTAACAAACGGGACCTAAAAAACAAAATCGGCGAAAAGACTAGTGAATCTTTTGGGTCGTCCCAAAAGATGAGCGGTTTTTCGAAAACCACAAACCCCGAAAATCAGGTTTTGAAAGATCTTAAAAATATCCCTCCGGCCGATTTTTCGGGACGACCGTTACAAAAAAGAGATAGCGTCCCAAAAGTTCACTGGCCAAAGCCATCAACAAAATGGCCCCGATCCAAAAGGGAACGCTCCCCCCTCCTGAATCCGATTCCAGAAGTCCCAAGAGCGTCAGTGGTACTCCCAATAAGGATACGAACAGGAGACCCAAGCGAGCTAAAAAGGGATAACGGAACCATTGAGTCAATAACCGAGCTGTCCCCCTTAATTCATGCTCTTCCTGACTTAAGGTATAAAACAGTTTGGCCAGAATGGAGCCGAGTTGAAAAAGTCCGGCAGTCAATATGGTCATGACCAGAAATTTACTAATCAGTCCCCCTCCATTTTCCAAAAGAGGAATTGCTGTTTGACGCGACTGCCAGGAAAAAATCACCAAAATAGCGAGAGGCCCTAAAATCAACGCGGTAGAAAAAAAAGCAATCGGTGTTCGGATACTATTCCACGAAGGACGAGCAGGGACCATGTAAATGCGGGCGGAAGAATAGATGCCGGCCAGTCCGGAGAGGGCCACCAAGGCTCCCAGCGTTTCCAAGATGCCGGGAAGTTGAAAGATTTCTGTCCAACGCAGGAGGCTGTAAGCTGCCGCCAGATTGGCAAAGAGAGAAAAAAAGAGAACCTCCCGCGACAACCAGGAACGACGCCACATTTTCAGCGCCTTCCAGGCAAAAAAGGGTCTTCCCAAATGAAAAACAGATGTTCCCAAAGCGAGTGCGCTCAGCCCAAACATCGCCCAGGGGCCGACTTTGAGAAACTTTTGGAGGAGGGGAGAGAGGTGTCCCAGCCGCACCAACAGTTCAGAAATAAAGAGGGCCAAAAATCCCCCGACCGAAGCCTGGGTCAAAACTGTCAGGAGAACAAGGGAATAGTGTGGTTTTTCGGGACGGAGCCGATAATCATCCACTCTGTCCAGATCGCTTTTGAGATTTTTTGGGAGAGTGAGGCGGGTTGTCGACAGGGTGATCGAGGCTTCCGGAATGCCGGGACCGTTGGCCTGAGAGATATTTTTTTTCCATTCCTCCGTTTGTACTTTTTCAAACTGGAGCGCGCCGGAAGGACAGGCCGACACACAGGCAGGAGCATCACCGGCAATCAGGCGATTGTGGCAAAGATCACACTTGGTCACCATGCGCCGTTCCGGATTAAATTGCGGCGCTTCGTACGGACAATTCCAGGTGCAGTAGCCGCAACCAATGCAGGTATCTTCTTTCATTCTGACCGCGCCGGTTAAAGGATCTTTATAATAAGTATCGGTCGGACAACCGGCAAGACAGGAAGGATTGAGACAATGGTTGCAGGCCATCGAAATGTAAAGACGCGCGGTATTGGGAAATTCTCCCCCTTCAACTTCTCCCACTTTTCGCCACTTCACATCGGCAGGATTGTTGTTCTGCTCATGACAGGCGACTTCACAACATTTACAGCCGATGCATTTGGTGAGATCAAAATGAAAACGATAATTTTCCCCTGGTTGGAGGGGGATCGATGGTTTGGTGATTGATTCGATCACGCGAGAACCTCTCTTTCACTTTGTTGGAGGCGCATAACCACCCGGTGCATCCAGATCAGATTGACTAAAATCAATCCCCCAAAAATCATCCAGCAGGTAGTCCACGAACCGCTGATCTTGAGGGTCGATCCAAAAAGTATCGGCAGAAAAAATCCCCCCAGACCTCCCATGACTCCCACCAGTCCCCCCACGGTTCCGACGTCATTCGGAAAATAAGTGGGAATATGTTTAAAGACAGCCGCCATGCCGACTCCGAGAACGAGTCCCGTCATCAAAAGGAGGAACGAAAAGAAAGAAAGAGGGAGGAAAGGGATTGACAAAATTCCTGAAAGTCCAAGCGCTATGCTGAATACTCCATACAAGACAGTTCGGGCCCCCCATCGATCGGACAAAAATCCCCCAAAGGGACGGATCAAGCCGGCCGATAAGCTGAAAAGTCCAGCCACAGCTCCCCCTTTTTGCAGGGATAGATCGTAGTTGTTGACGACATAAGCAGGGAGCCACTGGCAGAAAGCGATAAATCCGCCAAAGAGAGCAAAATAATAAAATCCAAAACGCCAGACACGGAGATGGCCCAGAATTTCTCTCATTTTTTTCAAGGATGGGGG